>DASYTB010000023.1:0-18933 GCA_036002705.1 Verrucomicrobiia bacterium | reverse complement strand
GATCAGCGCTTTCATGTTTCTTCCACCCGCTCGATCCACCCGCCGAGCTTGCGGAGTTTAGCGTCGATATTTTCGTAACCGCGATCCAAATGGTAAATGCGTTTGACCAGCGTTTTGCCTTTGGCAACGAGTCCGGCAATGACCAGAGCGGCGGAGGCGCGAAGGTCGCTGGCCATGACGGGCGCGCCGCTGAGCTTGCGTCCGCCTTTGATAATGGCGCTGGGTCCCTCAATGGAAATATCCGCGCCGAGGCGGGCCAGTTCGCTCACGTGCATGAAGCGCGATTCAAAAATCCGCTCCGTGATGATGCTGATTCCGGGCGTGCAAACCATAAGGACCATCATTTGGGCCTGAACATCAGTCGGGAACCCAGCGTAAGGTTGCGTGATAATATCGACCGGATTCAAGTGTCCATTTCGACGCACAGTGAACGAAGGTCCCTTGCGCTCGATCTTCACTCCGGCCTCGCGCATTTTGTCCAGCACCGCGCCCATGTGATCCATGCGCGCGCCGTGGACTGTCACCTCGCCGTTCGTCGCCGCGGCGGCGAGCGCATACGTGGCGGCTTCGACGCGATCTGGAATCACTTCATGATCCGCGCCGTGCAGTTCCTTCACACCGGTGATCGTGATGGTGGGACTTCCCGCGCCCTGAATTTTCGCGCCCATGGCGGTGAGGAAATTCGCGAGATCGACCACTTCGGGTTCGCACGCCGCGCTTTCAATGAGCGTCACGCCTTCCGCGAGCGTGGCGGCCATCATGAGATTGGCCGTGCCGAGAACGGTAGGACCAGCGCGTCCGCCAAGAAAAACTTCCGAGCCAACGAGTCGTTTGGCGGCGCAATTCACATAGCCGCTCTCGATCGTGACCTTCGCGCCGAGCGCCTGCATGGCCTTCAGATGCAGATCGATTGGGCGCGCTCCGATGACACAACCGCCGGGCAGCGAGACCTGGGCTTTGTGCAAACGCGTGAGCAGCGGACCGAGAATGCAAATGGAACCCCGCATTTTGCGGATTAAGTCATAATCGCCATAGCCGGCAATCTTGCCCGCCTGAATCGAGACGGTGGAACCTTCCACCTTCACCTGCGCGCCGAGCGAGGCGAGGATTTGGCCCATGAATTTCACGTCGCTGAGATCGGGCACGCGGCGAATCACGCAGGGTTCTTTGGTCAGAAGCGTGGCCGCCATAAGCGGCAGAACGGAATTCTTCGCGCCGCTAATCGTCACGTCCCCATGCAGGGGCGTTCCACCCTTGATCATCAAACTATCCATCTCGGTTCAGGAAAACAGATTTGGCCAAATTGTAAATCATTCGCCCGCGTCACACGAAGCGGATTTTTGCCTTGTCTGCGGCGCCTATCCCAATCGTGTGGCTTGGTGTTAACATTTAGTCCGGATTTTTCTCCAAACTCGAGGCACAGGGCGGTAGAGCGGCGGGAAAACGTGGGAGATGCGAATGGTCCCGAATTCGCCCGATTCGGATTGGAGCGAGATCTTCATGGCGCAAACGTTTTGTTTTCGTTTAAGACTGGGAAGTACCGCGCACAAGGCGCCAGTGCTGTGAAGCTTATGGCCGCGTCCGCGAAGGAATCCGCCCGTCGGTCCAGGGCACTTATCACGGTTGGGGGCCGGATTGATACCGTCCATGAGCGGATGTGAGTCGATTCGTTATTCATTCTGCCTGTGGGAAAACTGAGTGGTCGAGTGTTCTTCCAGGCGCCACTGGGCGACCTCTTGTTCCGACGCAACTTTCCAGAGCAATGCCGTGGGACTGGGCTGCGTGACGATCTGCTGCCCGTCCGGCGAAAAAAGTCCGCCAAGAGGGCCTTTGAGGGTCAGGAGTTCCTCAGCCGTCGTGGAGTCCCACACTCGAGTCACGTGTTCGAAACTTCCGGTGATTACCCGGCGCCCATCGGGTGAAAATGCGGCCGAAATGACCTGGCCGCCATGTCCTCTGACGGTGAGGAGCGGTTGACCGCTGACGGTTTCCCAAATCACGGCGGTTCCATCCCAACTGGCGGTAATGATCCGGTCGTTTACCGGGGAAAATGCCACGGCTCTGATTCCCTGGCTGTGGCCAACGAGGGTCCGAAGGAGTTTGCCTTCGGCCGCGGCCCACAGTTTTGCAGTTTTATCTTCTGAGCCGGTGACAAACCACTGGCCATTGGGAGAGAAAGCCACGGCGTAAACAGTATCCTTATGCCCGTCGAGGGTGCGAAGAAAGGCGCCACTGGATGCATCCCATAGCCTGGCGGTGTGATCCTCACCCGTCGTGACAATCCAGTGATTGTCGGGCGAGTAAGCAACACCTTTGACGCCGGCCACATGCCCGGTCAGGATCATTAGGTCGCGTCCCGAAACGGAATCCCAGACCCTGACCGTTTGATCCGTGCTCCCGGTGATAATACGCTTCCCATCTGGAGAAAACGCCGCGGCCACGATTTCATCGTCATGTCCCCGATAGGTGAGGAGTTCCCGTCCAGTCTCGGTTTCCCATACTTTGGCGGTTCGATCAAAACTGCTTGTGACGATACGGCGGTTGTCCGGTGAAAATGCCAATCCGATACCGCCAGCCTTGTGCCCGGTTAGCTCGATAAATCCCCTGGCACGAGTCCAATCCCAGATTTTGACCGTGCCATCGGCGCTGCCGGTAGCAATGCGCTGGCCATCCGCGGAAAAATCAACGGCGTAAATTTCGGCCTCATGCCCTTTTAGCTGGATCAGATTAGTTTGGGCTCCGATGGTCCAGAGAGTGGCCAATTTATCGGGGCCGGCGGTGAGGAGTTTGCGGTCATCCGGGGAGAGCGCCACAGCCAGCGGAACGCGATCTTGAAATGGGGAGATCCATTCGTCATGGGCTTTTTGGGTGAACAAGACCTTCCCGGTTTCGGCGTCCCAAATGGTAACCGTTTGGCCGCCGCTTCCGGTAACAATCCTGCGGCCGTCGTGGGAATAGACGACCGATCCAATCCAGCCGCCGTCGTGGGAAACGCTAAAGAGATTTGCTCCATTGTGGGAGTCCCGAACCGAGAGTGTCTGGTTCTCATCGCCGATGGCTATGCGCGCGCCGTTCGGAGAAAAGGCCACGGCGTTCTGATTGGTTCGTCCTTCGATTTTGACCAGCATTTCGCCGGTTTGAAGGTCCCAAACCCGGACGGTTCGGTCTTTACTTCCGGTGACGGCACGCAGCCCATCGGGTGAAAGTGATATAGATGTGACCGAGCCGGTGTGGCCTTTTAGCGTGCGCATTTCCACGCCAGTGGCCGCATCCCAAAGCCTGGCGGTGTCATCGCTGCTGGCGGTGACTATCCAGCGGCCGTCCCTCGACACGGCTACGGAGTTTACGGAATCGGTGTGCCCGGAGAGAAGGAAAAGTTGCCTGCCGCTGGATGCATCCCAAATTCTGGCGGTGTGATCAGTGCCGCCGGTGACAAGCCGCCGATCTTCCGCTCCCGGAAAGTAAGCCACCGCGAGCACGGTTCCCTGATGGCCTCGCAGAGTCCTGAGCTCAAGGTGCATTTGCTTTTGCCAAAAATACCATTCAAAACCTCGCTCCGGCGACTCCGACGTCTCCCCCAACAAGCGCCGGACTCGCCGGAGATTGTTTTCCTCCCAAGCCGGGCGGACCAGATTCATTTTCGCGAAGTAAAGATTGCGCTCGGCATTCGTTTCCGCTGATTGCGCGGCAAGGCGCTGTCGTTTCTCGGCTTGCCCGGCGGAACGCGCCTCTTGGAGAGCACGCTTTGCGCGATGCGTCCCGTCAATGCTTAAAAGAATGCCAACGGCCATGGAAAGAATGACGGCGGCTCCGGCGGAAAAAACAATTTTGTTTCTTCGCCACGTCTTTTCGAAACGGTAGAGAGTAGTTGGAGGCCGGGCGAGGACAGGTTCGCTGTCGAGATGACGCTGGATATCGAGGGCGAGGCCGTTCACGGTGTCGTAACGGCGAGTCCGATCCTTTTCGAGGCACTTCATGACGATCCAATCGAGATCGGGATCGATTTTTTCCGTGTAGCGGCGTCGCGCGCGAGCACCGCGTTCTTTGTCCGAGGGTCTGAGATTAGCGGCGCTCTCACGAGACGCCGCTACGTTGAGCTGGATCAGGCGGGTCGAGGGGCGGGCCGGGTCTTGTTGGCGGATTATGCGGCGCATTTCGTCGAGGCCGGATTTGAGGAGTTCCTTGCCGTCGAACGGAGTCACGCCGGTGAGAAGTTCGTAAAGCAGGACACCGAGGGAATAGACGTCGGTGCGGGTATCGATATCGATGCCGGTCATCTCGGCCTGCTCGGGGCTCATGTAAGCCGGAGTGCCGATGAATTGCTGCAAGTGGGTGAAAACAGTTTTATCGGTGAGTTGTTGTTGGGTGGCTTTGGCAATTCCGAAGTCGATCACTTTTGGGACAGGAATGCCGTCCTGGATACTTACGAGAACGTTGGAGGGCTTGATATCACGGTGGATGATTCCTTTTTGATGGGCATGCTGGATAGCCTGGCAGATTTGGACGAAAAGTCTGAGACGCTCTTCGGTGCTGATGTTGTTGGTTTCGCAGTAGTCGGTAATCGGGACGCCTTTGACCAGCTCCATCACGAAGTACGGGCGGCCGTTTTCCGTCGCGCCGCCGTCAAAGACTTTGGCGATGTTCGGATGGTCCATCAGCGCGAGCGCTTGTCGCTCCGCTTCGAAACGGGCAACGACCTGGCGAGTGTCCATCCCAAGCTTGATGATTTTGAGAGCGACGCGGCGGGTCATCGGTTCGCGCTGCTCGGCCATCCAAACTTCGCCGAAACCGCCTTCTCCGATTCTTTGGAGGAGTTTGTAGGGGCCGATGGCGGAGCTTTCCGAAACAAAGGGCTCGGTTGCACTTTCCTGAACAACAGTTGGATCGATTGAATCCATTGGGGGACAGAATTTCACATGACGATAGGTTCGGATCAGAAAGTGTAAATCACTGAATCAGCGACCATGACCCGGATCCATGCGTGCTGACGTCGGGGCAACAGCGGGAGCTTTCGGACTCAATATACTGCACTTCAGCCGCAGAGAGGTTTAGAAACTCGTGGACAGTTGGTCTCTTTCCATCCGGCTGTATAGACTCATCGCTTCGTCGGCGCCTGTTTTTGCCTGTGGTAATTCACGGATTTTTCTTGCCCGCTACGGCCCTGTGAGGGTAATTACGAAATAACCCAAACTAATAGCGCCAGCTTTAGCAGAGACCACTGTTGTCATCTGCCTGGCGTGCGTAAAAACCATATAATCAAGGACCACGTTTATGCGCAGCATTAAAACGGAAGCACTCGTGTTGACTTCCGTCTTCCTCCTCTCGACCTCGTTGAGCTATTCAGGCCAAAACGTTTCTGATGGCCTGGTTTCCTACTGGCCGCTGGATACGGTAGTGGGCGACAAAACGCCCGATCTGGTGAGTGGATACGATTTGTCGGCTTACGTGGGAGGCGGTCACACGTTGACCAACGCCAACGCCATCAAGCTGGTGGCCGGCTATCGCGGAAATTGCGTGAATTTCACGGCAGCAAACCAGGTGTTGCTCGGCTACATCGCCGGTACCAATGACGACTTGCCGATCAACAAAAACAATGCGCTGACGATTTCCTTTTGGGCCAATGGCGCAGCCAATCAAACGGACGTGCGCCTCTTTTCGGAAGGCAAAGCGGACAATAACAATCCGCTGTTCAACATTGGCAGCAATGCCGGCAGCGGCGGTATTGACATGTACGAGCGACAGCAGCCCACCGCAGCCGAGATCAGCGCGGGCTTTGGCAACTTTGGCAATCCGGTGAACCACGTCGTGAGTACCGGTCAGGCTTTTGACAATACCTGGCACCACGTTGCCTTCATCCAGCAGGAAGATGGCTCGCAGGCGCTTTACATTGACGGGGAGGATCAAGCGATGAACTTGCCCGCGAAGCTGGCGGGCAAATGGAATCTCAATGCGACCAGCATCGGAGGGATTCTCCGCTCCAGCGCCGGAGCGTGGGTGACCGCGAAAATTGACGAAGTCGCGCTCTGGAAGCGCGCGCTGAGCCAGAGCGAACTTGATGAAGTGCGCACCAACGGCCTGAATAGCGTCTTTCCGCCGCTGGCCAACGGTTTGGTTTCGCATTGGCCGCTGGATGTCGTGATTGGCGACAAAACGCCGGACGTGGTGAGTGGATACGATTTGTCGGCTTACGTGGGAGGCGGCCATACGCTGACCAACGCCAAGGCGATCAAAATCGTGCAGGGCTACATCAGTAACTGCGTGAATTTTACCGCCGCGAACCAGGTGTTGCTCGGCTACATCGCCGGCACCAATGACGACTTGCCGATCAACAAAAACAATGCGCTGACGATTTCCTTTTGGGCCAATGGCGCAGCCAATCAAACGGACGTGCGCCTCTTTTCGGAAGGCAAGATGGACAATAATAACCCGCTCTTCAACATCGGCAGCAATGCCGGCAGCGGCGGCATCGACATGTACGAGCGACAGCAGCCCACCGCAGCCGAGATCAGCGCGGGCTTTGGCAACTTTGGCAATCCGGTGAACCACGTTGTGAGCACCGGCCAGGCTTTTGACAATACCTGGCACCACGTCGTTTTCGTCCAGCAGGAAGACGGCACGCAGGCGCTTTACATTGATGGGGAGGATCAGGCGATGAACTTGCCCGTTAAGCTGGCGGGCAAATGGAATCTCAACGCGACCAGCATCGGCGGGATTCTTCGTTCCAGCGCCGGCGCGTGGGTCACCGCGAAGATCGATGATGCCGCCGTCTGGAAGCGCGCACTCAGCGTCGATGAGATCAATCAAGTGCGCACAAACGGTGTGCCCCAGACCTTTACACGGAAGCTACCCCTGCAAATCAGAAACTTCGCGACGGACCGGTCGTCCGTCGGCCAGGGGGATTCGGTGGTACTCAAATGGGAGGCCAGCCCGGACGCGGCCCTCTCGATCAGCCCAGGGATCGGCAATGTGACGGCGCAGACCCAGTTCGGAGTCGGCAGCACCAGCCTCGTAGTGAACGCGACGACCACTTTCACGATTACCGCAACGCGCGGGAGCGAATCCACCAACGCCCAAACGACCGTGAATGTGGTTACAGGCATTGCCCCAGGATGGCGGCTGCTCGATAATTTCAATTTCCTTTCCCCGGGGCACATCGGCGGACAAGGCAATTGGATCAACGCGCTTAATTCCGTTTCCGGCGCGGCGAACCCGGCCGACGTCCTCGTGGCGGGCAACAACAAGGTTTTAACCTTCGAAGGCGCCAAGATTCTCGCGGCCACTCCTTTGAACTCCTTGACCATCCTCGAAGGCCAGAGCAATACCATGTTCTGCCGCTTTTACATCGACCCGGCGATTGAAACGCCCTCTCCCGACGACGGCAGCCTTCCGGATCTGGACCTTAATCTCGGCCTGACGGACAAACCGCTGCGCGACGTGCAGGATTTCCGCGGGGGAAACAATGGACCCTCCTTCCGACTCATCCGCCAGGCTTCAGGAGCGGGCGGTCCCATCGACCTCACCGCGGATAACGGAGTGAACAACGCCCTGGGTGGCTACTCGTACCTGGCCGATTCGGGGAACAATCCCAACGGCAACGGACTGGAAACGGGCAAGGTTTACAATGTGTGGATGGATATCCAGAATCTTCCCTTTGACGTGGTGGCCGGAGTGCAGAACGGGGGGGACCTCTACTCGCTGTCGATCCAAAAAGAAGGCGACACGGCGCGCAAGACACTTTTCCAAGGCTTCCTGGCCAATCGCGATGCGATTAACATCGACACCGTCCTGGGCGCTCCCACACCCAATCTTACCCAACTCTTTTTCGCGGCGAATGACCTGATCACGCCGCAAGGAACCAACGTCGTGCGGTTCGATGATTTCTTCATCAGCGGCAGCGGACCCAATGCGACCGTGCCGGTGGCCGCTTCGTCATTCGTGCCTGGTGACATTGCGACGCCTGTTATCTCGCTGAAGCTTACTGGCGGCGGCCAAATTGAGATCACATGGACGGGCAACGTGCTGGAGTCCTCAAGCTCGATCACCACGGGATGGGCGCCCGTGCAAGGCGCCACCAAACCCTACGTCGTCAGCACGACCCAGCCGCAACAATTGTTCTTCCGCGCAAAACAGTGACGACGGGCGGACGGTAATCCTCGCCCCTCTCCCCGACGCGGGAGAGGGGATGTACCGTCGGTGCATTCTCATAGTCGGTGGCGCCTGAGAAATTCATGGGGACTCCCCTTCCACAGGAGAGGGATCGAAGCATGCACCGCCAGAGACTGGCGTTACTTCACTTCACGCGTTGTACGCGTCGAGATGCTCCTTGACCTTTGCGAAGTTATGGACGTAAGCTCTGACTTGGATCGGAAATCAATTGGATTGGAGTTTTGGCGCGCCTGAGCTGAATTTATGACTGTCGCGAGTCTTCCGCGGAAAATCAAGAAAGGCCTGCCTTACCTCGGTAAGGAAATCCGGGCGATTGTTTCGGATCATACCCCTTTCTTTATCGCGGTTCCGCGTTCCGTGCATTTGTGGCGTTCGGCACCATGCAATGCAAAGTGCATCATGTGCGACTATGGCTTCGCCAAAGGCGAGGCGTATTCGAAAATCTCGCGGATCACTTTCGCGGACGAATTGATGTTCCGCGCCATCGAGGAAATTCACGAGTTGTGCGGGCGCGGCACGCTGATCTCTTATATCGCGGGCGAACCGACCGTCAGCCGGAACATTGTGAATTGGGTTCGCCGCTCGGCGGAACTCGGGATGGATTTTCGGTTCACGACGAACGGCTATCGCGTGAACCAAAAGATGGCTGCTGACCTGATCGACGCCGGTCTTTTCAATGTTGGTGTTTCCCTCGAATCGCTTGATGCAAAGATCAACGAGACGATTCGCCCGATGTTGCTGGGGACGCAAAAGACCATCGAGGCGATCGAGTGGCTGCGCGCGGAACGTGACCGGCAGAAGCGCCATGTCAGCATCAATATCAAAACGGTTCTTACGAATATCAATCTCGAATCGTTTATCGAGATCGTAAAGCGCTGGGGCAAGGAAGAGGGCATGATGTACACGCCCCAGATGTTCGAATGGAACGACCAAATGCCGGCGGATATTCGCGAGAAACTTTGCGTCAAGGATCTGGCGCGGCTGGAGCGGGTGCTGGATGAAGTGCGCAGGCTGAAGGAGGAGGGTTACGCGATTCACCTTTCCGAACAAGGCATTACCGAATTTCTGAAGCTCGCCCGCGAAGATACGGATCACAGCAAATGGGAGAATCGCAACAAGCTCGAGATGGAGCCCGATGCCCCATCTTGCAATATCGGCACGGATAATCTCTGGATTCAGGATGGTCAGGTGAAACTATGCCCATTCCATCCGGCCATCGGAACAATGTCCGAGGACAGCAAAACCACGATCAAGGAAATGTGGTATTCCGAAATGACTCGCAAAGTCCGCGCCGGAACTCGCGCCTGCCGCCGTCTCTGCACGATTTCGTGCCTGCGGCGCACGCCGCTGAAGCACAAGGTCAGCACGTTCATGAAAATCGCCTGACCTGTTCATCGGGTCGATTTCCGGACGATTGAAACGATTCTTCACACCAAACATCGATGCGCGCGGCCGGATCATTCGTGGGCTCATGGCCCTCATGCTGTTTGCGGTTGCTGCCTATGGATTCACCTTTTCGGGCTGGCTCGGCCTGATCTTCGTTGCTCTCGGGGTGTTTGCCTCGTTCGAGGCGCTTCGTGGCTGGTGCGCGATGCGGGCCTGCGGTGTGAAGACGCGCTATTAACGCGGCTCACTTTCCGGGCACAAATGGCGCAAATAATATCGGCGCTTGGAACGAGTCTGGAGTCAGGCAAGCTGGGCGCGTGAGAAATGTCCGGCGATTTGTTTTTCGCGGCGCCATCGTGGCGTCAATGCTGATCGCATTTCTTTGCGCCTTATGCCTGGACACGATTGACTACCGGCCCTACCTGCGCGCGCCCTATTATTCTAAAACGATGGCGCGGTTGCGCGCAAACGCGGCGACCAACCGCATTAACCGCGGATTTGTGGAAGCGGGTTTCGGAAGCGCGCGGCTGACGCCGATCCTAAACTCCGCCACGAATGTGCCGTTGGAAGGCAAATTTCGAACTCTGCCGCTGGCGGGTTATGGCAACCGCCACGGACGTCCGGCGACCGGAGTTCATGACGATCTTTACGTCAAGGCAGTCGCGATCCGGGTCGGCTCGGAAATGGTCGTTATGTTTGGGGCAGACGCATTGATCGTTCCGCGCGAGGTTGCGGACGTCGCCGTCGAGCGTCTGCGGGCCGACCTCGGGCTCAGGCGCGAACAACTCTACTTTAGCGCGACCCACACGCATTCCAGTCTCGGCGGATGGGGGCCAGGCTGGGTGGGGGAAGCGTTCGCGGGGAATTTCAATTCGGGCGTGCCGTTATGGTTTGCGGATCGGTTTGTCGCGGCCGCGAAAAAGGCGGTGGAGGACCTGAGGCCGGCCGAGTTTGGCCACGGTTCGTTCTCGGCGCGCGAGTTTGTTCGAAATCGCGTGGTGGGTGAGTTGGGAAGCGTCGATCCGGAGTTCAGTTATGCGGTTTTCAAGCAATTGAACGGACGGCTGGGAGTGCTGGGAAGCTATAACGCCCATGCCACGGTGCTGTCCGGTGCGGTGATGGAGTTCAGCGCGGACTATCCTGGCTACTGGCAACGAGCAATTGAAAGCGCCACGGGGGGAGCAGCCGTTTTTCTGGCGGGAAGCGTTGGGAGTCATGGACCAGTGCCGGGCGACAAGGGTTACGAGGGCGCGAAACGGATGGGAGAGGCGCTGGCGGCGGCGTTGCTCAAGCGACTTCCGGAAATCGCTCTGACCAATCAAATCGCTTTTGGCGTGCTTGGGTTGGAGGTTTCACTCCCGCCGCTGAACCCGCGCATTACGGACGGCATCCGCCTACGCCCCTGGCTGGCGGCCCAGTTGTTGCCGGCGAACCGCGACAGCTTTCTGCAGGTGGTGCGCCTGGGAAATTCGCTTTGGGTCTCCACGCCGTGTGACTTCAGCGGTGAACTGGCCCTGGATATTAAGAATCTTGTTCGGGTCCGCAATTTCAGCGTGAGTATCACCAGCTTCAACGGCGATTACATCGGCTACGTGATTCCGGGCCGCTATTATCATCTGGACGGCTACGAACCGCGCACGATGTCTTTTTACGGCCCCAACGTGCCGGCGTACCTGGACGGACTCATCCGGACGATGGCACTTGATTTCGTGGATGCGCCATCGAATTGAAACGTTCCAAGTTTATGGATTGGTTTCGCTCCGTTGGGTGCGTGGCAGCCGGCCCACCCAGGTCCTATTGGCCGCGTAATGCCATTCGAGTTCGGGAATGGCGGGCCGAATATCAGGTCCGGAGCGAAGAACGAGGCGATCAGCGAGAGTCATTCGCTTGACCCACGGAGCGCAGGCTCGGAGAGCGTTCAAGGTCGAGCACAGTTCCTGGTAAACCGCGAGGTCTTCCGTCCGCATGAACGACGGTTCGAATCCGAGGGCGTAGCGCCAGTCGCCATGCGGGTTGCAGAAAAACGTTTCGTAAAAGATCGTTTGATCGACCGAGTAGAGAACGCCGCCGGGATCAGGAAGCCATCCCGCGAGTTCGGGACGCTTCGCGTCGAGGCATTCGAATTTGCCATAGTTGCTCCACCGGCCATTTTGGTCATTGGCGACGACCGCGAAAAGAATCAGCGCGGCCAGAGAGGCCACTGCAACACGAACCCACGGCATTTTCGGCGCCCAAACATCCAGAAGTTCCTGGAATTGTCGGCCAAACCACAGCGCCAGCGGAGGGATGCTCCAATCGAGCCAGAACCGCACGACCCGAAAGCCGAGAGCCCATCCAACAATTGCCAGCCAAAGAACCGGATCACGTAAAATGGCCGTGAACGGCAGTCCAGCGAACTTTCGCGCGGCCAGGACAGCGGCGACAACGATCAACGCCGGATAACTTCCACTGAAGGGTTCGAACTCTGTGACCAGCGATTGGGCATTGACGCCGAAGGCGAGGAACGGAATCGAGGCCGACTGCTTCAGAAACGTCCAGGGATGACCCGTGAGTACCGCGCCAAGAATCGAGCCGGCCGCCCAGCAGATCCCCAGGAGAACAGCTTCGCGCCACCGCCGGGCGAGCAAAAACGCCGCGGGCAAGAGCAGAAGCAGGTACCAACTGCCATGAATCCAGGTTGAGATCGCAAACAGAATTGTGGTCACGAGCATCGCTTGGACGGCTCCCCTATTCTCCGCGCGGGTCCAAAGCGAAAGCACGACGAGAGTCACGGCCGTCGTTAACAGCAGCGGACGTCCCAGCATCAGGCGATCCGCGTAATAGGGAAACACGAGCAGGATCAAAGTGATCGAGACGAGCCATGCTTCAGTCCGTTTCAGCCAGGGCAGGGGAGAGACGGCGAAAACGACGAACATCGCAATGACCGAGAACACCACGAGCTGGCGGGCATCCCACCCGGCCAGCCGATGCAGAGAGCCCAACAGCCAGTGCCACCCGGGGTTATGATCAATCGTGATCTCTGGGCGCAACAGAAGGATCTCCGACCACGGCTTCCCGCTCATCGCTTTCGCCGCGTGGCGCAGAGCATCATCGCCGGGCAAATAGCCGAAGCTCAGTATCCGCAGAGGCAGCCCGAAGATGATCGCGCCGACGAGGATCCAAATTACCAGGGAAGCCCACGGCGAAACGACTTCTGAGCTCAGGCGCCGTTTCCGATTGGAACTCTCAATCTTCACGCGCCGCAACGTTTGTCCGGCCTGCGGCTCCAGTGACAGCAACTCGAATAGGCGATTTGGTCATAAAGCGAGGCAGTATGAAAAAAGCATCAAGGGGAGGCAAGCTTCGTCGGGGGCGGGTACAGGAGAAACGCATCTGAGTTCCCGCGGTTTCGCGCAGTGTTGGGGTAGGGCAGGCGCCCCGCCTGTCTCGTTGGGCGCCGCCTCGCCCAACGATGACTTCGCGCGCAATCACCCAAGAGCGATCACGCAATCCTCATTGTTAATCCGCCATCGATCACCACCGTCTCGCCGGTCATGTAGTCGTTTTTCGCGAGCATCAGGATGACCTCCGCCACATCCGCCGACTTTCCTTCGCGATGCAACGGGATACGATGTTCCAGATTCAAGCGCTTTTGTTCTTCGCTCATCGTGGCGTGGAAGGCTGTTCGTACCACGCCGGGCGCGACGCAGTTGATCCGGATATTATCGTTCGCGAATTCTCGGGCGAGGGCGCGGGCGAATTGCGGGAGCGCGCCTTTCGCGACCTGGTAAGCGACGTTGGTAATGACGCCGCGAATTCCGGCGGTCGATGAAATCAGAATGATCGCGCCCTCTTTCTTCTTTCGCATCGCGGGAATGACTTCACGGCAAAGGTGAAAAATCGCGTGCACATGCACGTCGAAGGCGGCTTGCCATTCGTCGGGAGTAAGATCCAACAATCCGCCGTTGACGGGACCGCCCGCGGAGTGGACCAACACATCGACCGCACCGAGACGTGAAGCTGTTTCTTTCGCGCAGCGGATCGCCTCTTCGGGCTTGCCACAATCCGCCTGGATTAACTCACAACGCTTCCCAAGCTTGCGGATTTCGTCGCGAACAGCCTCGGCTTCGTGATCAATTCGCCGCCCAACCAACGCTACATCCGCGCCCTCTTTCGCAAAGGCAATGGCTGACGCCGCGCCGATTCCGCGGGTTCCACCCGTGACCAAACAGACCTTACCGGCAAGATTCATGGACGCAGTTAAGCGAAGGACCGCGCCGCATCCAACCAAAAAAGTCGCAGAAGCTATTTCGACGCGACGGGTTTCGCATCGGGCACTTCGGCCAGCGTCATGAAGCCGATGAACATTTCATTGAACGATTGATCGCCCCAGGCGATGGGCATTTTCGGGTTCGGATTGTTCAGATTGTGCTTCGAATTATCAAAGCCGCCCGTGCAAAGAATCCATGTTCCAGCGGGAAGATGTTTCGGCTCCCGCAACGCATAGGTATGCTGCCATTTGAAATCGTAATGCGGCACGGAGAGTAAGGTCTCTTTTTCGCCGTTTGGATACAGGGCTTCGTACTTGAACCATGACCCGCGCAAATGCATATGCGGCGCCATGCTGTAAAGGATTGTCTCCTTCTTGCACACATAGGTCGCAGTGGTCACATGATCTTCCGCTTCGGGATTGATCTGAAAATCGGGATCAACCGCCGACCGCGTTTTCAAAACCAGTTTCGGCGGCTCGGAAAGGAAATAGAGTCCGATTTGCGACTGGTCTTTTTCCTCGCGTCCATCCGTCGTGTAATGCATTTCGAATTCAAGGTATGAGCCCTTTTTGATCAATTTGCCCGTGCCTTCCGGGTAGAACATTTCGGGGGAACCCGGGGCCCAACCTAAAAGGAAGTTGTCGTCCGCATTTTGTCGATCCGATTTGGGCCCTTTCATGTTTCGGACGATGAGATGATGAACGACTCGAAGGTTGTCCGGCTTGGCCACGAGGCCTTTTAACCAGACGTCATGATCAAACGGAACCTGCACTTTGATATGGCGATAGTCCAACACCCCGGTTGCTGGAATTTCCTGGACTGCTGGCAGCGCGATAATCGCATCCGGTTTGCCCAAGGCCCAATCGTGGTTCGGAGCCACGGCACTGGCGAGCGGGTCCTCACCTTCGCCGCGCGGAGCGCCTTGCTGGATCCAGCGCAAAAGCGTTCGTTTTTCGTCGATGCTCAAGGATGAATCGTTGAGGAACGAACCGTAGCGGTTATCGGCGTGCCACGGCGGCATACGCCGCGAAAGGAGGACTTCCTGGATCATGTCGGTCAGGTTTTGGACCTTGCCGTAGTTAACGAATTTGTGTGGTCCAATGTTGCCTGGGCTATGGCAGCCAAAGCATTTGCTCTGGATAATCGGAGCAACGTCTTTCGTGTAGGAGAGGGCTTCTTTGCTGCCGAACGAAATCAGGCAACCGTGCGCGGACGTCTTTGGGTTCTCGATTGGCTTTCCGCCGAGGAATTGGGTCAACGCATTGGCCAGATAATTCTCGCTGACAGGTTTCTCCCCGCCTTCGGTCACCGCGTCGTCAATCGCCCCGGCGTAAAATGTCGTCCAACCTGTCGTTTCGATACAAACGGCGGTTCCCGTCCGATTTGCGCCGAATGCCTCGGCGACGCCTTGGGCATCATCGATCAGCACCGGCAGCGGCTTGCTGTGAAACTCCCACGACTCTTTGCCGATGCTCTCGGGATCATCGCCTGAGTTCGAGTCGATCATCCAAAAATCGACGCCCTTGGGTTGAAAACTCTCCTGCAGGTGCCGCAGTTTGGGGATGCCCTTGCGCGCGACGGGGCAGCCATTGCCGGTAAAAAACAACACGACCGCCCTGGCGTCGCTTTGTCGCAAATGGTAATAGCGGCCTTTATAATCCAGCAGCGCAAAATCCGGAACTTCTTTCCCGGACGCTTTCGCCGCCGTTTCCACCGCCCGGCAGGTACAATTAAGGGCGAGTGCCGCCAATAAAATGAGTCGAATGTTCATGACAAATCCAGCAAAGGACCTTGAACCTAGCCTTTGAGACCAACGGGCGCAATCTTCTAAAAAACCGGCCAAAGGCACCGGAGGCACCGGAGGCACCGGAGGCACCGGGAGGTTAATGTGCGATTTTGCGCATTTTTTGAGCTTCAGGTCAGGAGTTGGTTTGTTGCTGATAGTTCATAGTTATAGAGTTCCGAAAATAATAGCTCCGAAATTAATGTGCGAGACAATGTGCGAATTATTGTGCGAGTGCGCAAACCAGGAGACGGATTTTTTTGAAAATCTTGGAGGTAGAGCGCGGTAGGCCGAGCTGAGGAAAAGCGGGCTTTCGAAATTTTGCGGTGAAAAACCGTGAAATCAAGGGGTTGCGAGGAAAATGTATGGTTTCGTGGGGAGTCGCGAAGGGGCGCGGGTCCGATGGAAGGGCGGTGCAAAAGCGGTAGAGGACTACTACACTCCAAGACGCTTCGCGAATTCGTGCGGCGGTGGGTTTGACCTGAGTCTTGAACCTGAATGGGCACGGTCCTGCTGGCCCCTTTTGGGGTTGAGACGAGTTTTTCATGGCGCGAACTTTCCGTTTTTAGTTTGGGCCTTGGGAAGTACGGCGTCGCGGGCGAGCGCGCGTTCTGAAGCGGGGGTGAGAAATGCTCCACGCGGAGAACTTTTCACTCACGCTGACCCAGGGCCAACCGCGGTAGAGAAGCAGAAATCCCGCTAATCGACAAGCCGGAATTTTTTCTGTTGTGAAGCGGATCATCGATATCGACGAGCGAACGTGCAACTAACGGAGACGGAAAAACAAATATTTGCGCCGGTGAGCGGAGAGGATCTGTCCTACAAATGAGGGACAGGATTGAGCGGGAAGGTTCAACTTGGATCGAAAAGCCCCTCGATTGAGGGCTATCGTCGCGCAGGGCGCGGCGTTAAGACAAGTGTGCATGAATTTAAGGACATTCTTCCTGGTAATCCTGACGGCGGCATTCTCTTTTAAAGCACACGCCATAACGATCGTCGGTGGCAGCGATCTGCTCGATCCGTCCGGTGGCGCGCAATTGGAATCCGGGCTGGGAGAGGGGCCGCTGACGCTAACAAAGATTTTTACACATACCGCGTCCTTCGACGCCCGGGGAAATGTGGTGTCAGACGACGGGAAGACCTCGCTTGATTTTCATGCTGCGGCGGATGGGATGGGGAGAACGATCACTTTGTTCCGAATCGAGCCTCGGTTCAATGTGCATGATGTCCATGGAAATGTATTCGATTTACCGAGCTTGATCGTTGGCGGCTATAGCCCGCAGAGCTGGGAGTCACTGACGCCCGGCGCCTCCTATCATATCACCGCCGATCTCGCGGATCGAACAGGCGCTATTTTCAATCTCACCGATTCGCTTTGGTTTGGGCAAAGGAGTGATGATAGAGGGCAGTATCAAACGGCGAACCAGCGGGATCTTGGCCCCTCATTTGGCGGCGGTTCTGATTTAGGCACGACTGGCGGAAACGACCTGGATTTTGGGTCCATTTTTCCGTTCACCTACACTCCGGGTGATCAGGGCCGCGGCTTGAGTGTTCTTGGATATGACGGCGGCGGCGGCGTTTATTTCTCTGAAATCGAAGTGTTTGCAATCAGCGATTCCGTTGCCGTTGGAGTGCCCGACAGTGGGTCGAGTTTAGCCCTCGTGGCAATTGCCTTCGGTGCGCTTTCGGTTTTCCGGAACACACAAAAGGCCAGGTCCGACCGGTTGCCGAACTTCCGAGCGCATTGCTCCAATGCGTGAAACCCGTGCCCCGAGGCTCCCCACGCCAATCATTTTTCTCCCATGAAGCATGTATCCGTCAAAACGCGGTCTCTCTATCCGCGGAAAGCAACCAAAGCGATAATGTTTCTGCTTTTGACACTGGCAGCGGATACACTCGAGTTTGCGGCCGTGGAAACTCTCAATCCGTTACCGGCCGGAGGCGCGTCAATCTATTCCTGGGGCGATAACTCGCACGGTCAAACAAATGTTCCAGCGGGTTTGACGGGCGTGGCCGCTGTTTCAGGCGGAGGCTTTCACACGCTGGCCCTTAAGAATGATGGGACAGTGATCGCCTGGGGAGCGGGAACGAATAGCACTGGAATTGAACCGGACTACGGGCAATCCATGGTTCCACCTGGTCTGAAGGATGTCGTAGCGATTTCCGCGGGCTGGGAATTTAGTCTAGCCTTGAAAAAAGATGGAACGGTGACGCTGTGGGGTGGACGAATTCCTTCTCTGACCAGCATTCCGGCGGGATTGAATAATATTTCAGCGATTAGCGCAGGCGCCGGACACGCGTTGGCGCTCAGGACCGACGGTACTTTGGCAGTATGGGGAGGTAACTTTTATGGGCAGACCAATATGCCGCCTGGTCTTGATGATATCACGTCCATCGCGACCGGATGGCACCATAGTCTGGCGCTTCGTCGGAACGGAACTGTGGTGGCATGGGGCGCCGGCGTAACTAATAGCGGGGTGTATCCGATACTCGGCCAATCGCTGGTCCCGGCTGGTCTTTCCAATGTGGTGGCGATCGCTGCGGGAGGGGTTCTTAGCATCGCTCTGAAAAGTGACGGCCAGCTCGTCGCATGGGGAAATAATTCAAATGGACAGACCAACATTCCCCCGGCGCTGACAAACGTCGTCGCAATCACCGTAGGGGGATATCACAGCCTGGCGATGAAGGCCGATGGAACGGTCCTGGGCTGGGGCCTGAATAATTTTAACCAAAGCGAGGTTCCAAAAGAAATCACTAATATATTCTCCATCTCGGCGGGTTATCGACATAGTGTTGTTATACATAATTCAGATGTGACGTTAGGGAGTTCGACCAATAGCGGAGTTGGTCCCGGCCAAGATTCATCTTCCCAAATCACTTATATTTTCAGCACTCTCGCCGGCGCTTCGGGCGAAATCGGCAGCTCTGACGGTATCGGGACTGCCTCTCGATTTCATTATCCCGAATGCGTCGTTGTCGCCACCAATGTAATCTACGTTTCAGATCACTGGAATCATACAATCAGAAAAATCACGGAGGAGGGTCTCGTCAGCACGATTGCGGGGCAGCCTGGAACGGCTGGCAGCACGGAAGGAAAGGGGCGGAACGCGCGGTTTAATTTCCCCTCCGGGGTGGCAGTGGATAGTAACGGCAATATTATCGTAGCAGACACATATAACCACAGTATTCGCAAAATAGCTTCAGATGGCACCGTCACCACCCTTGCCGGAAGGTCAGGAAGCATGGGGAGTGCTGATGGATCGGGCAAAAATGCCCGATTTAATTATCCCAGGGGCGTTGCGGTGGATCGCGACGATAGTATTTATGTTGCCGACACCTACAATCAGA
>DASYTB010000022.1:0-14730 GCA_036002705.1 Verrucomicrobiia bacterium | reverse complement strand
GGAAGAAACGTCTGGTTTCAATCGAGACATCGGTGCGTACGATCCAGTTGCAAAGGTCATGCGATTTGGTGCGAAACACAACGACATCTTTCCGATCTTAGGTGATATGATTCGGTGGACTCTGAACCTTCCAACCCGCAGAAAAACTATCGACGTCATAGCATGAAAAATTGAAAAAGCTATTAGAATAGGTCCTGTACATAGTTTATCTTCAAGCGACCCTCCCGGCCCCGCCGCTACGCGGCGGGACCGGGGAGGGACCCACTTTGTTATTTCACTTGCGCCGCAGTTCGTTTCGGCGTTTTAACCGGCTAAGTCATTTTACGGCGTGGTATTCCCAATCCCCGATCTTACGGGAGAGGATTTGGGCACGCTGGTCTAAGCCTTGACTCCGCCGCGGTGGCCGCCTCATCAGCAGCCCGTCTTTTCGCAAGTGCAAGCCGAGTGTCCTCCGCGATGCGTTCCAGTGACCTTATCACCCGGTACACTGAATTGGAGAGCGTCACCTGATCCGCCGAAATGAATTTGTTCATCTCATACACGTCCGCGCCGTTAAGGCACTTCGTGACGTAAGCCACTCCGGCTTGGGAGTGGTCATACGGTCGGATAATTCTTTCTGTCGCTCCAGTCTGTCCCATCCACGAGTGACGTAACTGGTGACATAGGGTAATAACATTGCGCGCTCTGGTTCCTCCGAGCAGATAGTGGAAATGGAACCGTCCCCCTTGTTCGCCCAGCTCCGCGCGCAACGCGATTAAAAGCTGGCCATAGGGCTGTACCGTCAATTTTGCCGCATGGCGAAAATGCCGCCAGGCATGGCCATACGCGACCGATGGACGCGGCACCGTACCCTTGAATGTAAGAGTGCCGAAGACGTCCCACCTAACGCGCGCCAGAGTGTACGCGAAATTGTCAGCCAATTCTCTCGAAACTGACGGATGTTTGAAACGAGCCATTACTTCTTGCCAGGCTCGCCAATCACCTCGATCAGTTCACCACGAAGCACGGGCTTCTTCTCGCCGTTCAGCACTTCGTGAACCGCAACTTTGACCTGTCGATCCGGGAGCTTTCCCCAATACTTTTCCCGCTCCTCGTCATTCAGTCGATATTGTACCATCGACCGCATCCGGTGTTGGTATGGGTGCGACATGTCTTGCAGGATCAAGTTCCAGCTTTCTCCGCTTGGTTTGTCACCCTTGGCCGGCCAGCGATTATGAGCTTCGGTTATCACTTGAAACGTAACTAACATTTGGACCTTTCATGTTTTGTTTTCGCCGCACTTGTTGATCTCACCAACGCCGCGACGGAGCGTCGTGAAAAAGGATAAAAACGTTGAAGAGACCCCGGGCAGCCGTCCGGAAAGAAAGACCGTTCCAAACGCAAAGAGAGAAACCGGCGATTGTAACACGGAAAAAAATTCGTCAAGGTAGAAGCCCCGCCCCCCGCCCTCTCCACCTTGACAAATTTTTTTCCGTGTTGGGCTCACGCGTAGATTTTGCGTTTGGAACGGTCTTTCTTTCCTGGCGCTCGGGCTAAAGATGCTTGTGGGTGTTCTCATGCGCAGCGACCCGCAACAGTCGGCGCTTCCTGTGTAGCCGCGACTGAATCGACAATAGCAAGAACCGCAGCCTTCAGAGGTGACGAAAGGCGCTCCCACGCCGTCGCGACCTTCAGAAGGTCTTTGTGTTTCGCGAGAATTTCGCCAGCCGTGGCGACTTCCGGTAAATCCGCGTTCAGCCCTTTTTTCTGTGCGCGCCGGTGTGCGCCTGGGAGATTTCGATTTTCGGAAGCACTTGAAGTTACAACAGGTTGCGAATTTAAGGTGCAGGGTTCGAATCTCTCTTCGCTCGCTCCAATTCACCTTGCCACGACAAGTTTGCGACAAAACCGCGGCGGGAGGGTGAATTTGAAGGAGTTTTCGAAAGCATCTACTAAAGTTTTAGTTGACGACTTTGAGCCGGGCGTGCTATTTCTCAATTACTAATTCATTAATAGACGAAAACAGATCATGGCGCGGAAAAAATCAAGAACCTTGACGGACGGGGAGCATCGCATCATGGAAGTACTCTGGCGCAAGGGTTCCGCGTCGGTCGCTGACGTGGTCGAGGAGCTCGAAGGGAAGGACGGAACGGCCTACACGACCATTCTCACCATGATGCGCATCCTCCGGGAAAAGGGATATCTCACGTGCCGCAAAGACGGACGAGCGCATATTTTTACGCCCAGGGTGGACCGCGAAACGGCCGCGCGCAAAGCGGTCCGCCAGCTTCTGGCCAAGTTTTTTTCCGGCTCGGCGGGCGAGCTGGTCTTGAGCTTTCTGCGCGAGGATGAAATCAGCCCTGAGGAACTCGATGAGCTGAAGCGGCGCATCCGAGAGCACCAGGACTCGTAGCTTTTTCAGATCGGGGGTGGGGGATGAACGACGAATTACAACCTATTTGCGATCAGTTGCTGAGCGCGCTGGGAAATGGGCTTTACCAAAGTTCAATCCTGGCGATTCTGGTTTGGGGAACGATCAAGGTGTGGCCGCGATCCAACGCGGCGAGCCGTTACGTCGTGGCCTTGAGTGCGCTGTTGCTGATGGGCCTTCTTCCGGTGGCCCACCTGCTGTCGGGGTTCATTTCGCGCCCGCCTGAACCAGCGTTCACCGATAGGAACGAAGCTGCGACAGTCGTCGGGCAGCAGTCGGAAGAGGAGATCGGACTGATCGCATCCGAAAACGCGCCGCCGCAATCGTTCCGGGATCTCGATTCCTTGCCGGCCGAGGTTGAGCCAGGCGGAGGGACAACGACGGCTCACGCCGGCCTGGCTGAAAAACACGAGTCCCAATTCGAAGGAGCGATCGCGACGGCAAAGACCTTTTTTCATGACGTTACCTTCGTTTTGTCGGGGCGCTGGGAAGTGAAGCTTCCTTTCTTTATCAGCGTGGCTCTTGTGGGAGTTTGGTTCTGTGTCGCTTCGGTGCGCCTTTCGCTGCTTGTCTGGCAGCTTGTTCTACTCCGCCGGATCAAAGCGGACGGAAGATCAGGTTCCGCCGAATTGTGCGAACTTTTTCACCGGCTCTGCGTTCAACTGAATGTGACCAGGAGCCCGCGCTTGATGCTTTCACCGAAAATTTCCGCTCCCATGGCGGCTGGCTTTCGTCATCCGGCGGTAGTCCTTCCAGCAGGAATCCAGACCGCTCAGACCGCAGGGGCCGGCGTCCTTGAACCAGTCCTGCGCCACGAAATGGCGCACATCGCGCGACGAGACGATTGGGCCAACCTCGTGCAGCAGGTCATCAAGGCGGTCCTCTTTTTCAATCCGGCCGTTCTCTGGTTCTCGCGAATTGTCACTCTCGAGCGCGAGATCGCCTGCGACGACCACGTGGTCGAGGGAATGGGGTTCCGAACGCCCTATGCGCGATTTTTGGTGGAATTTGCCGGACGGGTGCAGAGCCGCGATTGGGCGGCCGCGCCGGCGGCTTGGAGCAGCAGAACTCAATTAAAACAAAGGATAGATATGATACTCGATGCAAAGAGGAACTCGTCTCCCCGCCTGGCGCGGACACGAGCGGGCCTGTTGGCCGCGGCGTCCATTCTGGTCGCGGCCTTCGCGTTTTACGCGGGACCCCGGCTGGTTTTAGCCCAAGAGGAGCAGGCGACTGAGCCGTCCGTGCCGCCCACTGATGTGGCGCCGGAGCAATTGGCCGGAACAGCCATCACGGTTGAAGAGCCCGCGGGAGGAGGCGCGAGCATCAATCTGAATACCGAATCCAGGCCCCGCAAGAAAGCGCGAGGCCGAAACTCGACGCCGCCTTCCGCTGAAGCAGTCCTGGCCGCCCCGGCGGACCCTGCGTTGCCACCCGCCGCGCCGATGATCGCCCACGCCGGAATTGTTGCCCCGCAACCCATGGTCGCGCCGGTCCCGCGCATTTATGCGCAGGCGGGTGGGCCGCCGTCCGGGGATGAGCCCGCACCACCCCGAGCTGGACGTCCCCGGCGCGACGAGTCCATCGAGCGGCGATTGGACCGGCTGGAGAAAATGGTCGAATCACTCCTCCAGCAGGAAAAAGGCAAAGGCCGAACGGATTTTGATTACAACTACAAGTTCGATTTCAAAGATGGGAAAGATGGGAATTGGAAATCCAATAAGCTGAATGACGAGGATCGGGCACGGATTAAGGACCAGGCCCGGCGCGAAGCGGACCGAGCGATGGATCAGGCCAAGCAAGACGTGGAAAAGGCCAGAGACCACGCGAAGCGCGACGCGGAGCGTGCCCGGCGCGACATGGAAAAAGCGATGCGCGAAGCGGAACACTCGGGCAACCAGGAACAGCTTGCGAAACTGAAGGAAGAACTCGCCCAAAGCTCCGATTCGGTGAAGTTTTCTCTCGATGCGCAAAGGAAAGCACTCGAAGCGGCCAAGAACTCGCTTGAGAAGCAGCTGCAGAACCTTGAGCGGCAGATGGCCAAGCTCGAACGTGACCGTGGCCAGATGGAGGAAATGAAGGAACACCGAGAGCGGGAGGAGGCGCCCGAGCAGGAAGAACGAGCCAAGGTTGAAGCGAAGCGGGGGAAAGAGCGCAACAAGGACCGGGTGAAACACCGCGCGACCGACGACGGTGATGATAAGCCAGACAATGCCAATCCCAAGCCTGAGCCAGAGTCAGCGAAGTAATGTTTTGGCGGGGCGAGCGACTGAGGTACCTGGGTTTGGTGGTTACGTCTTGCGATAGGCGATTGAACCTTGGCTCGCTTCGCTCCGCCTTTGTTCCTCATAAGAGCGATCTAAAAGTCAGAGCCTCCTCACGTCGGCTGCTACAAACCTTTGAAGGGAGGGATTCGTGAAAAAACAAAGTATTGAAACAATCACGCCCGCGGTGCATCTGGAATTTATTCAGAACCAGGCCGCCGCACCGGATCTGGACAACAGCGGCGGTCTCGAACAGATCGAGTCGTATCACCGCTCGCTCTTCCTTCATCATCACGCGGCCGATTTAGAACGCTTCCAGCAGCAGGCGCGCATCCATGAAGACCGCCTCGACCACCTGGAAACGCGGCTCAAGGACGCGCACAACCGCCTGGCCGGCACGGACAAACTTGTGCCGGTGAATATCGATGGCGAACCGGACATCAAGCCCGCTTCGCCGTGGAACTGGTGGGACCGCGCCATGTTCGGTGCGGGGTTCATCGCCATTCTCAGCCTTCTTGCGTTCGGTGTGCTGAATATCTCGTTCAACCTGCTTGAATCGGGCTTGGTCACTTTCGTTGAGAATCCGATTCGCGCTTATTTTTGGGCCGCCCTCCTTCCCGTCGGCGCGCTCGCCGTGAAGGTCGGCTGGGATTTCCTCCAAAGCAGGCGCGCGCGGGATATTTATCTTTGGTCCTGTTTGGCGACCGGGATTGCCGGGGTTCTCGTGTGGGTCGCGGCCTATGCGAGCGTTTATCCGACGCTCTCGAAATCGATTAGCGAGCATATCGATTCGCTGAGTGTTTTCGACAAAGCCGGTGGTCCTGTCGGCGCGACAGCCGCCGGTGCGAAATGGGTCGATGCGCTCACCGTCGGCGGGCAGGCCATCGCGGAGATTTTTTTGTCGGCCGTTTTGGGTATTTACATGACCGTGATTTATGGCCGCCATCGCCCCGTGCGACTGGCGGGCAATCCGCTCTTCACGCAGTTGGACGAGGAGCGGCGCTCGCTCGAAGATGGCGTGGCGCGGGAACGGCTCGCGCTTGCGGAAGCGAAGGGAAACCAGAACCGACTGGAGCATCAACTCGCCGCCCTGGTGGCCTTCGCGCGCTCCATGTTTCAAAAGGAAACCGCCTTGCGCCGGGACCAGGGACAGCAAAAGCAGAAGTTGCTCGATGAGCTTTCCGACCATTTGCGCAGCCAGCTCGAAACGCTCGGCAACGGCGCGACAATCCGAAACGGCGGAAGAGATTATTCATCGCCCGTTTCCAGCCTGGAGAGCACAAAATGAAAACACCACGCTTTCAGCTTCTCCTTGCGCTTCTGATCGGATTAACGGCCATTCGAACGCGCGGCGTTCAGGACGTGTCCTCCGAGACACGCCCTCCTCAGTACGTGATCGGCCTATCGCCCTTCCTCGACAACTCCGTGAAAGATGATGTCTATCGGCGCATCATCGGTTTTGTTCTCGAGGATCTGCCGGTGAATTCATCCCTTGCGCTCTACGATGCTTACAATCTGCGCACCATCGCGCAAATTCAGGTCCCGGATGTCCGCGCGTTTCGCAGCGCCAAAACTCGCGCGAATCAGTTCAAGGAACCAATTCACAAACTGAAGGATTTCCTCGCCGCGAATCACGAGAAACCTGAAACGAAACTGAACATGAAGGACGCGGTTCATTTGCCGCAATTTATGGATTTTGTCGGACAGAATCTGCTCGGCTCGAATCGAAGCACCACCGTGATCCTTCTCGGCAGTCCGCTCTATATCGATCCAAAAGAACCGGGATTCTCGATGGTGGATGGTTATTTCCCGAGCGATGGCCATATTCTCGCCAACCGGGAGCAGAGCGTATTTGGATTGAAAGATCGCCCCACGGCGTTGGTCGGCGTGATGGTGCATTGCGGTTATTTTGGGGACCCGTGGGTGAGCGAACTGCACAAGGAAAAGATCACGCGCTTTTGGGCTCTCTATTTGCAGGAACAAGGCGCGCATCTCGGAGCATTCTCCGGCGATTTGGCGACGATCTTTAACGCCGCGCACTTGAACGGGGCGGAGCTTCGCGAAAAAGGATATGCTTTGGATCGGAGCCGCTCGAAGGTTGAGATGCTGCGCATCAGCCGCGATGTCGGCGTGGCGGATTGGATCACTCGGGAGCTTTCGCCGAACCACCAGCAACCTCCCCCGTCCACGACGATTGGCCCCATGAAAATCGGCATTCGCTGGAAGGGTAATATTGATCTTGATCTGTATGCCGCGGCGCGTCCGGGCGCGGAAGCATTGTTCTTCGAGCATACGCGCTGCCCGGAAGGGTATTACTTCAAGGACCATCGCTCCTCGCCCGAGCGCGAGTATGAGTTCATCGAATTCGAAACGCCGGTGGATATCTGGAAAGTTGAGGCGAACGTCAACTTCTTCGAAGGCCGCGCGCCGGGAGGTCCTTCCGGCGAAATTCGCATCGAATTCGACGGCCGGATTTACACCGGCTCATTCCAAATCGCGGCCGAACACGGCAATGAAGGCCGCTCCGGATCGAGGCACCGGGACTGCTGGGCGCATCTTGATGTTCCCGCCATTCTCAAATTGAGTCCGCAGCGCGACGCGGCATTAAGATAAGAGCGCTTCATGGTTGAGACTGAAAAAACCTGTTTCTCGTGCTGAAATCAGCGCCCTCGCTTCGCTGCGCGTGCCGCAAGTCGGGGCGCAGCTTTAAACCGGTTCACAGCCAGCGCGAGCCTATACTGCTCCTGGTCGAAGGTCCAAAATGTGTCCGCGCGCAGTCGAACCGCTGCGCGCTACATGCCACAAGTCCACCGACGCCCCGCCAAGCTCTTCGGTATGTTCGGCGCTTAATTCCTCAGCCAGGCGAAAAGTTTCTCCCCAGTTGGGTTCTTCCTGCTTTAATCTCCCGGCAGCCAAATCCTCGTCCAATCGCTTAAAAACGTTTCCGAGCTGGAACGGAACCACGCACCCGCTTTTGCGCAATCTATTCACCGCAAGGCGAAGCGCGTTCCGCGCCTCGAACCGTTGCCATAAGGTAAGGCAGAGGCCGCCTGGAGTCGCTGATAAGCTGTTTGGGCTTCAGGCGTGTTTTCGTCCCACCCGTAAAGAGAACAATGGAAGCTGGGATCGGCGTAAATCATCGCTTTTTCCCCGCCTTTAGCAATTCGGCGAACGTAAAAGGGAGTTTCCGTTTAAAATCTTTCCGAGCGCGCTCGGCGAAGTCTATTTTTGCCGAGGGATCGGAAGCCGGAGTCCACGTTCCGATTACCCGGCCGCGATCCTTAACCAGGCATGTTTCAACGCGGTGAACCGAAAATTCGCGGATGAACTCGCGTGTGTGTTCAACGTTTTCATCTGAAAAAGATGTCTGACAGAACCTTGAATTTGCAAGTCGTCTCCGACTTTTTCAATGAAGTCGCGAAAGCAGCGAGACGGGCCTAAGCGGTGCGATCTTCCCGCCGGCTTTCTTCGCGAAGAACTTTGATCAGCCCCGGAATATTGTGCTCGCGCGCCTCCGCGTCTGGCTCGACACCGAATTGACGCAGAGTCTTGCTTGTTTCAGGGCCAATCGAGGCAAATCGAATGCCTGGAAATTGCTCCTTTAGCCTGGGCAGATTGAAACGCGCGTTAAAGTTCTCGACGGTCGAACTGCTCGTGAACGTCACCCAATCGGCCCCGAGTTCAGAAAGGCGGGCTGCCGAACCATTCACATCCTCCGTTTCGGCGACGGTGCGATAGCAGGCGACGTCATCAACAATCGCGCCGAGGCGTTCGAGTTCCTGCGGCAATTCCTGATTGGCCACTTCGGCGCGCATGAGCAAAATCCGAAGGTTTTCAATGCTTTCAAAACTCGAAATCGCCTCCGCGACTTTAACGGTGACATACTCTTCGGGCATGGCATCGACGCGCAAGTGCAACTCCTTAAGCCTGGCGGCAGTGGCCGGACCCACGGCGGCAATGCGCAAATTGCCAAGCGCACGAATATCATCAAAGCCTTTGAAGAAATAGCCGAAGAAAGCATCGACCCCGTTGGGGCTCGTAAAGACGATCCAATCGAATTCACCCAGGGTGAGCATCGCGTCCATCAGGTCGGATTTGTTCTGCGGCTCCTCGGTTTTGATCGTAGGAATCTCAAGGACATCCGCTCCCAGTTCATGGAGTTGCCGGGCGAGTTGGCCGGCTTGTTCACGTGTCCGGGTGACGACGATGCTCTGCCCAAAGAGCGGACGCTTTTCGAACCAATTGAGTTTGGGGCGCAGCTTTACCACACCCCCGATAATTGTAATCGCAGGCGCGCCGAAATTCTTCTGTTCGACGAGGTCCGCAATAGTGGCGAGCGTGCCATCAATGGAACTTTGCCGGCCACGCGTTCCCCAACGAACCATGCCCACAGGCGTGTCAGCGCTGAGGCCATGCCTGATCAACTCGGACGCGATCTCGCGGATGCGCTCTACCCCCATCAAAATAACCTTCGTGCCCGGCTCCTTGGAGAGCCAGGCCCAATCCACACTCGACACATCTTTGGCTGGATTTTCATGGCCGGTCACCACGGTGAAACTGGAGGAGTGCGAACGATGGGTGATGGGAATGCCGGCGTAATTTGCCGCCGCCGTGATAGAGGAGACGCCCGGCACTACTTCGAACGGGATGCCCGCGTCATGAAGTTCCTCCGCCTCTTCGCCGCCGCGTCCGAACACATAAGGATCGCCACCCTTCAACCGAACGACGGTCTTTCCCTCTTTGGCCTTTTTGATCAGAAGCCGGTTCAACTCTTCCTGCGGAATTGCATGCTCCCTGGCGCGCTTCCCGCCGTAAATGATTTCAGCGGTCTTCGAGGCGAGCCGCAGCAACTCCGTATTCACCAAGGCGTCGTAAACGACCACGTCGGCTCGCTTGAGCAATTCCGCTCCGCGCAAAGTCAGCAAGCCTGCGTCACCTGGACCGGCGCCAACGAGATAAACCATTCCTTTCTGTTTCATCAAGCAGGCAGGGAATGTAGGCGCGGAGTGGGACGGGCGCAACGGCATCAGCATCGTCGATTGACGGACTGCGATCGCCAGGCGTTCTTCGTCCGCGGCCTTGTGGAATCAGGTCGGCCAGACTTGCGTCCGACCTTCCTGGGTTGATTGAATTGTCGTTAGAGCCCCGCGAACTCAGGCGATTAATCCCACGCCATGTGAGCGCGCCTCCGCCTGAGATCAGGCCTGGCTTAAGACCGGGATAACAACGCGCGCGCCTTCCAGAGCTTTCGGTAAGAAAATAACGGTAACGCGCGAAAGAATTGTTAATACTCGGAGATTCTCTCACCAGAATGAAACTGGAGAGTTGACGTCGGACCGCACATTTGTTCGGTATGTCGCGTCGAATTTGTTTGTGCCTTTGGCCGCTTCACCGTTTCATCTCCGGGTTTTATGTCCTGGAAAGTCCTGATTACCGCGCGCGTTTTCAAGATTGTTGGCCAGCCCGCGCTGGAACTGCTGCGCCAGAGCGGCTGCGAGGTGATTCTCACCGAACAGTTCGGCCCGCATAAAATGCCCGAGCTGCTGCCGCGATTGCCCGGCGTGGATGCCGCCCTCTGCAGCCCGGATGCCTACACCGCGCAGGTTTTGGAAACGCCGGAAGCCGCCCAACTAAAAATTATTTCCCGCTGGGGCGTGGGCTACGACTCAATTGATATCGCCGCCGCGACGCGGCTCGGAATTCCGGTGGCTTACACGCCGGGCATGCTGAACGAAGCGGTGGCGGACTGGACCTGGGCGCTGCTATTGGCCGTGGCCCGGCGCGTGCCACAATGCCACGTGTCGATCAGCAAAGGGGAATGGGCCACCCAGTGGGGATATGACGTCCATGGGAAAACACTCGGCCTTATTGGCTGTGGGCGAATTGGCCAGGCCGTGGCCAAACGCGCCGCGGGTTTTGATATGCGCGTGATCGGTTACGACATCGCGCCGCCCAAAGACGCGTCCAATATTGAATTCGTCAGCCTCGATGAGCTTCTCAGCCGCAGTGATTTCATTTCCCTGCACGCGGCGCTCACACCGGAAAACCGCGGCCTGATCGGAGAAGCGCAATTGCGAAAGATGAAGCCTACCGCCTGCATCATTAACACCGCGCGTGGCCCCATGATCGATGAAGCCGCGCTGGCGCGGGCGTTGCACGAGGGTCGCATCGCCGGGGCCGCGCTGGATGTCTTTTCAGTGGAACCGATGACCGCTGATAATCCGCTCCGGAACGCGCCCAATACCGTGCTCGCCCCGCACAATGCCCCGTGCGCGCGCGAAACCGCCGAACGCGTGAGCCTGGCCGCGGCGCAAGCCATCGTCGATCTCATGCAAGGCCGCAAACCGCGCTGGGTGGTCGATCCGAAAGTCTTTGACTCGCCAAATCTCCGCGTAAAACTCCACAACTAGAAATGCGCACGAATTACGTCCGACACAAATTGCACCAGGGCGAAGCCAGCTTCGGCACCTGGCTGACCTTACCGAACACCACCGCCGCGGCGCTTATGGCCCGGACCGGATTTGATTGGCTGACGGTTGAACTGGAACATACGCCGGTCACGTTCGAAACGGCGGCCGTCAGTTTCGCCGTCATTTCCGCTTCCGGAAAAATCCCGCTCGTGCGGATTCCATGGAACACCGGCGAGAACATCAAACGCGTTCTCGATATCGGCGCTTACGGCATCGTGGTGCCGATGGTCAATTCGAGAGCGGAAGCGGAATTTGCGGTCCAGTCCGCTCGTTATGCGCCGCTTGGGAGCCGCACGATTGGCGGCCAATTGCACGCCGCGAATTTCGAAACGGATGCCTCGACTTATTACGCCAAAGCCAATGACGAAATCATGGTGGTCGTGATGCTCGAACACGTGAAAGGAATCGAGAAAGCGGATGAAATCCTGAGCGTTCCGGGCATCGACGCATTTTTTATCGGGCCGAACGATCTCCATAATTCCATGGGCAAACCACCGATGTTCGACAGCGAGGAGAAAGAGTTTGTCCAGGCGCTTGATTATCTCCTCGCGATGGGCAAGAAACATCGCGTTCCGTCCGGAATTCACGTTCCCGATGCCGCCGCCGCGCAACGCCGAATGGCCCAAGGCTTTCAGTTCATCGCGATTTCCAGCGAAACCGGGATGATGTTGAGCAAAGCCGGGGAGATCACCAAAGCGCTTGGGATCAGCGCCGGAAAAGCCACGGCCAAATATTAAGTTCGCGCATTCCGGTCAGCGGACTCTTGGCAGCAGAATTCCGAGCAGGTCGGAAATCCTGACCCGCTCCTGCTTCATCGTATCCCGATCGCGAAGCGTCACGGTGTCCTTGAGATCCGGCGTCTCGCCGAGCGTGTCGAAATCGATGGTGACGCCGAACGGCGTCCCGGCTTCATCCTGGCGGCGATAGCGGCGGCCAATCGCGCCGGCGTCATCGTAGAAGACATTCATGTGCGGACGCAAAAGGTCGCGCACCTCCCGCGCCTTGGCAACCAACTCGGGACGATTCTTGAGCAGAGGGAAGACACCAACTTTGATGGGAGCAATTCGCGGATGAAATTTCAGAACGACCCGAGTTTCCTTTTTTCCTTTTTCATCGCTGACTTCCTCTTCGTGATAGGCGTTCGAGATCAGCGCCAGCGCGAGGCGATCCGCGCCGGCACTCGGTTCGATCACATGCGGGACGTAGAAACCTTTGCCGAGCTTGTCGAAAAACGCTTCCGCCTCGGCTTCGGCTTCCTTTTGAGCGTCGGCCGGCTCCATTTTTTTCTTGAGCAAGGCGGCCTTTTTGCGCGCGATGAAGTCGCTTTTCAGTTGCGCCTTTTTTGAATCATCCAGCTTTTTCCACGCCTCGCGCAGCGGCTCATCAAAATAATCCAATGATTTCCCGGAGAATTTCGCGTGCTGTGACAGGTCGAAATCGCCACGGGCGGCGATGCCTTCCAATTCCTCGGTGCCAAATGGAAACACGAAAAGAATATCGACCGTTGCCTTCGCGTAATGGGCGAGTTCGTCTGGCTTTTGCCAATATTCCTCAAGCGAATTACGCGGGAGCCCAATATCCTGGTAAAAACGGAGCCGTTCCTCGACCCAGTATTTGTGCCAGATTTGCCAACCCCAATTCCCCTGCGGTTCGCCCGGATGACCTTCGCTCAGCGGCTGCGCAATATCTCCCGCCAGTGCCACGACCGCCTCGTCTGGTGGGATGAAAAACTCCAATTCCATCTGCTCGAATTCACGCGAACGGAAGGTGAAATTTCGCGGCGTAATTTCGTTGCGAAACGCCTTTCCGATCTGGCCGATGCCGAACGGAACTTTTTGCCGCGACGAATCGAGCACATTTTTGAACTGAACGAAAATGGCCTGGGCCGTTTCCGGACGGAGGTAACAAAGATTATCTTCCGACTCGATCGGCCCGTAGTGCGATTTAAACATCAGGTTGAAAGGGCGCGGCTCGGTCAAAAGACTGCCATTCTCCGGGTTGTAGCGCTGCGAATTCTCGACATCCTGGGTGTGTTCCCCGAGCAACTGCGGCTGGGCCATCCCTCGCAATTGATAGAATTGCAGCGCGACTTTTCGCGCGTAATCCGGATGCTTGCCCTTGGCGATCAGCACCGAATAGACCTCGGCGGATTGTTTGCCCGACGCGGGGTCTTTGGCTCCCTCATAAAAATAGGCCGTGCCGCTTTGCCGTTCGATCTGGTCGGCGCGATAGCGCTTGTGGGTCAACAAACAATCGACCATCGGATCGCTGAAGGTCTCCGTATGGCCGCTCGCTTGCCAGATCATCGGATGCATGATGATCGTGGCATCGAGGCCGGCCACATCTTCGCGCTCCTGGGTCATGCGGCGCCACCAGGCCTCCTTCAAGTTTCGCTTGAGCTCCGTGCCGAGCGAACCGTAATCCCAGAACCCGTTGATGCCGCCGTAAATCTCCGAAGATTGAAAAATGAAGCCGCGCCTTTTGCAAAGCGAGACGATCTTCTCCATCCGCTCATTTACTTTCGCTTCCGCCATAAAATCGAGGGAGGAGTGTTCGCAAGGAAAGAGAGGGTGTCAATTACTGGCTAATGGTGGTTTCGGGTGGCTGCGTAGGACCTTGGGCGGTGGAATTCCACGGCTTAGCGCTTGTCGTGGTTGGATTTGCGCGGAAAAGAGCTCAAGTGTGAGCAGATTTCGCCGATGGGAAGTGTAGCTGATGATAAAAGCATTGTTCGTGCCAAATAAGACTTGAGCATTTGGCGAACAGTATTAGAATCTGCCCGAGACATGGCTCAGAGTTTGCAACTTTCACAGAAGATGGCGCTGTCACAAGTGCTCGCGCCACAGCTTCAGCAATCGCTCGCCCTGCTCCAGGCGCCTACTCTAGAACTTAAAGCGCTGGTCGAGCAGGAGCTTCAACAGAACCCCGTCCTGGAAGAGTTGCCTTCCGTGGATATGGATCACGAGGAGAAGACCATTCGAGGAGAGAGTGATCGCGATGCCGCAGACCCTGCCGAGCCGCCCACCGACGTTACTTTCGATCCGGCCACGGAAAAGACCAACGGCGAACCGGTGGATGATTTTCAAGCTGAGTTCGAGAAGCTGGCTCAAATGGACCAGGAATGGCGCGACCATTTTTCTGCCACGAATCTCCCCTTGCGGCAAAGCGAGGAAGAGGAGGAAAAGCGGCAATACATGTTTGATTCCCTGGTCGCCAACACTTCGCTCCAGGAAAGTCTGCTCGAACAGGTCCGCCTCTCCGAATTGGACGAAGAACAGCAGCAAATCGCCGAGATGATCATCGGTAACATTGATGATCGCGGCTACCTGCGAGCCACTGTTCCCGAATTGGCTTTTTCGACCAACATTCCCGCCGAAAAGATCGAAGCAGTCCTCAAGGTCATCCAAAGCTTCCATCCTCCCGGCGTCGCTTGCCGCGACCTGCGTGAATGTTTGATGCTCCAATTGGAGCGAACCGAACGAACGAATACCAGCGAGTATCAGATTCTCGACAAATGCTTTGATGCGCTGGGCAAACGCAAACTTCCCGAGATCGCCCGGGTGCTAGGCGCGGATACCTTTGATGT
>DASYTB010000021.1:0-5127 GCA_036002705.1 Verrucomicrobiia bacterium | reverse complement strand
TTTCCAAGTCTGCTGTATCGCAGGTTTGGAAACCTGCGATACAAATGGTTTTCGGATCGATATTGTTGAGGGCATTCGTGGTCGCGGCACTATTGCACGCGACCATGATTTTCGCTGATGAGGCGGCCGACCGAGTTTCGGCCCTGGAAAAACTCGTCGAAACGCAAAGCAAACAGATCGAGGCGCTGACAAGAAAAGTCCAGGTTCTCGAAGGTAAAGAAACAACCAATTCGCCAGGTCGGTGGCAACTGCCGATGATCATGATTGACACGAATGGCGTCCCACTCACGCCCGGTCCTCGGGCGACGAGCGTCGCGGAAGTGGAATTACCAACAAAGTCGGCGAAAAACTTGCCCTTATTGTCGGCGGGGATGGACGGTTTCTCAATGAGTTCGGCGGATACGAACTTTCTTCTGAGATTACGTGGCATTCTCCAAGTGGACTCTCGAACTTTTTTTAATGACAATCCTCTTTCCGAAGGCAATGACGGATTTCTTATCCGCCGGGCGCGGCCGATTCTTGAGGGCACGATATTTCGCGATATCGATTTCCAGATCATGCCGGATTTCGCGGGCAGCTCTCCCCAGTTGTACGAGGCTTGGCTCAACTACCGTTACCGCCCAGAGGTGCAATTGCGGGCTGGAAAACTCCGAGGCCCCGTGGGCTTGGAGAATCTCCTTTTAGATTCGCAACTGCTCTTTAACGAACGATCCCTCGTCACGGATTTGGTTCCGGCGCGAAATCTGGGGTTCGAATTGTGGGGTGATATCGCCGATGGGGCTTTCAGCTATGCGGCTGGCATCTTCAATGGCGACGGCGATGGACGTCTGGCGCCCAACACGGATTTCGGGGACGACAAAGTCTATGGGGCGCGCGTTTTCGCATACCCCTTCAAAACCAGCGCGCGGCCCTGGCTGAACGGTTTTGGCTTTGGCATTGGCGGCAGCTATAGCCAGGTCAGTTCAAACACGCTGGGTCTTCCGGCCACGACGGGCGGAATTGTGCCGGGCTATTACTCGGCGGGACAACAACAGTTTTTCGCCTATGATCCAATCATCGGCCCCGTGGTCGCGGACGGCCCGCACTGGCGTTTGTCACCTCAGGCAACTTACTTTTACGGACCGTTCGGATTCTTTTTCGAGTATGCCATCTCGCATCAAGGCGTTTTGAACGCGGCGACATTGGTGAACGAGCAATTGGAACACCATGCCTGGCAACTCTCGGGAATGTGGATGCTTACGGGGGAACCGGCCTCGTTAGCCGGAATTACCCCCTACCGTTCCTTCGATCCGGTCAATGGAGGCTGGGGTGCCTGGCAGATCGTCGCCCGGTACGGTCAATTGGATGTTGACGATAAAGCGTTTCAGGGTTTTTCAAATCCAGCCACTTCGGCTCGTGGCGCGACCTCGTGGACCGCGGGATTCAATTGGTATTTGAGCAAGAACTTCCGATTTTCTCTAAGTTATTCGCACACCGACTTCGATGGCGGAGGTGATTTCAACCCGTATGACCCGGTGAGTTTCGTACCTCCGGCCACGGTCACTCACCAGAATGAAAATGTTCTGTTTTCGCGTCTTCAACTGGCGTTCTAGGAACGGCGCGTCAAGAGCGACAGGGTGGAACCGAAAGGCTCTGCTGCTAACGTTCTTCTTTCTCGTCGCGACGATACTCGTCCACGCCCAGGAACATTTCGAGGTGCAAAGATTCGACGTTCGAGGAAATACGCTGCTAAGTGAACAAATGCTTAATCAGGCTCTCACGAATGCGGTCGGACGTGACGTGAGCTTTAATCAACTTTTCAAAGCCCTCGCGGAGCTGCATCGTCTTTACGAGTTAAATGGCTTCCGCGGCGTTTCTGTCCTGGTTCCACCACAGGAGGTGGAAAATGGCGTTATCATCATTAATGTCGTGGAAGGTTCCGCCGCTCTGGCCCACGAAAGCGCGGTTCCCGCGCCAAAGCCTCTCACGTTTGATGTGCGGAGATACGAAATCGCCGGAAACACGCTCCTCCCACCGGAAGCGATTGAAAACATTTTTACGAACGCTATCGGTCGAGCCGTCTCGCTCGATCAGATTCGTTCGGCAGCCGGCGCGCTCCAGCTCGCATACCGAGAACACGGTTTTGTTACAGTCGCGGTCAGTGTGCCACCGCAACAGGTCACGAATGCAACCGTCCGGGTCAAGGTCATCGAGGGAACGTTGGCGGACATCCGAATCGCTGGAAATCGCTATTTCAGTTCGAACAACGTCATGCGCTCATTGCCGTCGCTGCGCACGAACACCTATCTCAACAACCATATTCTTCAGCGGGAGCTCGACGTCGCCAACCAAAATCACGATCGGCAGATTTATCCGAATGTCGGGCCTGGACCTGAGCCCGCCACCAGTGCGCTGACTCTGGAAGTGAAAGATCGTTTGCCTCTTCACGGGCGCCTCGAGTTGAACAATCAGGCTACGCCCGGAACGCCTGACTGGCGCGTCAATTCCTCGCTGCAATACGCAAATCTCTGGCAGCATGAGCACGAGCTGGGACTTTTTTATGGCTTCACACCGAATGACTACAAAGCGGATGGGCTGGTGAATGATTACCTTTTAAATCGACCGCTCGTGGCCAATTATGGCGCCTACTATCGCATGCCATTTGGGAATGCTGAATCGGTCGCCGAACGAATTAATTCTTCGACAGGCCTCGGCTACGATGAGGCTTCGCATCAATTCCGATTTCCGCCGGCGGGAGCACGTCCAGATCTTACGGTGGTTGTTAGCAGCTCCTCCAGCGATACCGGTGTGAAACCGGGTCCAGAAACCGTGGTAACGCAAACGCCGCTGCTCAGGATTGTTTCACAGGATTCGGGCGAGAATATCTCAGTGAGCGACAGCGCTGGCGGTCGCTTGAGCTGGCCATTTCCTGTCAATGATACTCGTCGTTTCGCGATGTCTTTCGGCACCGACTGGAAGCACTATTTGCTCAAGAGTTTTAACACGAACAATTTTTTCATTACGACCGTCGTGACCAATACGCAGGGCTCTCAAACGATTGAGAGTCAGGTTTCGTCCGCGCAACCGGAACGAAGGGGAGAAGTTGACTATCTGCCGATTTCACTCGGCGCCGATTATTTCGAGCAGGACCCCAACGGAAGCTCGTCCGTAAATGTGAATGTGAGCGCGAACTTTCTCGGAGATAAGACCGATTTTTCGCAAATCGCCTACTCTGGAAAAGCTCAGCCAATTTACGGAAAGTTTGTCGCCTCGCTCGCGCGCGATCAAACGGTCTTCAAAAACTGGTCTTTGTTGCTGCGCGCAAGCGCCCAAGCCGCGTCCGGGCCGCTCCTCAATAACGAACAATTTGCACTGGGCGGTCTTAATAGCGTTCGTGGATACTTTGAGGGCGACGAGTATGGAGATGCCGGGTGGTTTGCCAGCGCCGAAATGCGAACGCCATTCATCACCTCTCAGGTTCCAGTCGGAATGAAGAAAATACCGGTTTTCTTGCGCGGATTTGCTTTTGTCGATTTCGGGCAACGGTTCCTCATGGACTCAGCGTCGTCCGCCCCACCCTCACTGTTCCTTTCCGGGACAGGCTTCGGAGTTTCGGCGAATGTAAATAATCATGTGGATATGCGAATTTTCGTCGGCTGGCCGCTCGCTGATTCGGCGAACACCGTGGCCGGCGATCCCCGCGCCTATTTCACTCTTGGAGGGCAATTTTGAAGGCGCGCCCCGTAACGCAGATTTCCAAATCGGCAGGACGCACTTCAAACGGCGCGCCTCCATTAGCATTTGAATTTAGATTTACGGAGCCCCCCATCGGACGGATCCAATTCCCAGGCGTCTTTGCGCCGCGCGACGTTCCGCAGGTTTGGAAGTCCGCGCTACTATTGCTGCTGCTCGTTTCTAAAGCTTCCGCCGCTCCCTCCGGGATGACGGTCCAAAGCGGCACGGCCACGGTTCACTCCTCGGGAAATCACGTAACTATCACCGCCTCGCAGAACGCGTTCCTTAATTGGCAGTCCTTTAACATTGATCCAGGAGAGACCACTCGTTTCAATCAACCATCGGCGGCGTCGATCGTTTGGAATCGCGTCAACGATTCGAATCCTTCGCGGATTTTTGGAAATCTGGAAGCGAACGGCGTCGTCGTGCTCATGAATCAAAGCGGATTTTTCTTTGGACCCAATTCCTCAGTGAGCGCTGCCGGTCTGATTGTCTCGACGGCTCCGGTCGCACCCGACGAATCGAGCGCCGGACTCTTCTGGAAATTCGAGGGGGCGCCACCACAGGCCAGCATCATCAATTACGGTCACCTTGATATTGCGAGCGGTGGCTCACTTTTTCTGATAGGCCAGCGCATAGAAAATCATGGCATGTTGAGCGCTCCGGGCGGGGAAGTCCGGTTAATGGCGGGCAACGAAGTCCTCGTCAACGAACGTCCGGATGGTCGCGGGTTAAGCGCCACGGTTCGACTGCCGGCAGGCTCCGTCGATAACTCCGGCCGCATTTTGGCGGATGCGGGAACGATCGCCATGAGCGCGCAGGTCGTAAACCAGAATGGCCTTGCCCAAGCCAATTCCGTTCGTGAACGAAACGGTGTGATCGAACTGATCGCGACGGATTCCGTGACGTTGGGCGATCATTCGACTCTCTCCGCCAAAGGAGGCGAGAACGGCGCGAGCAATGGAGGAACCGTCACCGTTAAATCGAGCGCCAGTTTCGAAGATTCTGTCGGATCGAAAATAACGGTGGCCGGAGGACGGGATGGAGGAAATGGGGGGCATGTTGAATTGTCGGCAGCCAGGATGCCTCGGATTCAATCTGCGGTCGATGGTAGCGCTCGATCTGGCTACAGGGGAGGCGCGCTTCTGATTGATCCCCAGGATATTGTAATTGGAAATACCGGGACGGAGAGTGCTCCCAACGGAACCATCGGAGTTTTGGACCCACCAGTTTCGGGGACACTCAATCTCAATGTGAACTCGTCCTTCCTCGGTTTTTCCAAACTGAGTTTTCAGGCGACGAGAAATATTACCGTGACCAGTGGAACAATCTGGGACCTTGTCGCGAGCACCGGCCTGAGCGAGCCCAACAGTCTGCTGAAGCTGGAAGCGGGAAACGATATCACTCTTGGAA
>DASYTB010000020.1:0-4037 GCA_036002705.1 Verrucomicrobiia bacterium | reverse complement strand
CTTTCAAGTAGTTTCGCCGATCCACCCAGTAGAAAACGGCAAGCAGGAAAACCAGGGCGGTCAGCCAGATGTGAAAGCAATGCTTCAGCACCCACCAGAACGGCACGCCTTTGAGAAAGCCGATGAAAAGCGGCGGATCGGCAATGGGCGTAAGGCAACCGCCCACGTTGGAGACGATAAAAATAAAAAAAACAATGTGGTGCCCGGTCACGCGGTATTTGTTCATCCGGATCCAGGGGCGAATCAAAAGCATCGAGGCTCCGGTGGTGCCCAGAATATTCGCGACGATGGCGCCGATCAACAGAAAGACTACATTGACAATCGGCGTCGCCTCGCCCTTGACCGTGATGTGAATTCCCCCGGAAACGACAAATAACGAACCGATCAGCGCAATGAAGCTGAGATACTCGTGCGCGACGTGCATCACCTTCGCGGGCGATTTGAGGATGAACAAATAATAAACCACCGTAATCGCCGCGAGCGTGAAGGCCACTTTGGGATAATGCCTGTGCCACCATTGGGGGAAAAAAAGCGGCGCGAGCGCAATCCCCGTAAGCAAGAGCGCGAACGGCAGCATCATCCACGGATGGGGCAGACCGGTCTGCATCGGGTGAGCATTGCGAACTGTGGAAGATCGGTCAAATGGATGTGAAGGCGAGAACAAGCCATGGGCGACCTCGAAATTCCGCGCGAAACTTTTCGAAAACCGTTGCTGCCGCCCGGCAATTTTTCTACGCTGAAATCCGTGTCAGTTCAGTTCACGATTCTGGGCAGCGGTTCCAACGGCAATTGCGCCTACCTGGAATATGGCAATACGCGCGTTTTGATTGATGCCGGTTTTAGCGCGAAGCAGATTCGCGAACGGCTGGCCCAAATTGGCCGCGCGCCGGAGAGTCTCAGCGGAATTCTTCTGACGCACGAGCATACGGATCATACAAACGGTTTGGGCACGCTCTGCAGCAAACTCGCTATCCCGATTTATTGCAATCGCCTCACGAAGGAAGCAGTCGAAATCCAGTTTAAAGCGAAGTTTGATTTCCGGATCTTCAGCACCGGCGCTTCCTTCGAACTCGGCGAGTTGGGCATCGAAACATTTTCGGTTCCGCACGATGCCTATGATCCGGTCGGTTTTCTCCTGCGCGCGGACAACTGCCGGATCGGTTTTCTCACAGACCTTGGTCATGCGACCAAAATGGTCATGGAACGCGTGCGTCCTTCGACTGTGCTCGTGCTCGAAACGAATCACGATATGAAGCTGTTACAGGATGACCTGAAGCGGCCCTGGAGCGTGAAACAACGGATCATGAGCCGGCATGGGCATCTCTGTAACGACGCTGCGGCCAATGTCATCGAGGAGTTGCTCTCGGCGGAATTACGGCACGTTTATCTCGGCCACCTCAGTCGCGATTGCAATAAACCGGAACTGGCGTATCGCACGGTGAATGAGCGGTTGAGCAAAACAGGCGCCACGCATGTCACAGTTTGTTCGACCTCTCAGGAGGAACGCTGCGACACGCTCGTGATTTGACTGCGCAATGGCCTTTGACCTTTTCCCTTAAACGGGATTCAGGCGTGTTCCCTATTTCAGGAACGGCATCCATCTGTCACTCATATAACGTGGATTGAGGAGAGCGGTATGGAGAATCAAACAACTCAGGCGGGCAACGATTTGCAAAATCTCACGGACCAGATCGAAGAGGGGGTTCGCAAGGGAAAATATACCTGGAGTGAGATTCAGGAGGCCGTGGTGACCAAGACGCGTGATGCGGCTGCCACTACGGACCAATATGTCCACGAAAATCCCTGGAAAGTCATCGGCATCGCGGCAGGGTTGGGGTTTGTCCTGGGGTTACTGATGGCGCCGCGATGATCTGAGGATTAGGGAGAGATGGGGTGGTGCAAAATGGGCGGCTCGCTGGGTGAGCCGCCCTTTCTTTGTACAAATATCTTGCAGACAACGTGAGAAGTCTCACTCCTGGCCGTCACCAGACTTGTTCCTCCCGACCGCGTGTTCGAAGGGTTCGGCAGCGGCACCGTCATAACGATTCTCGGTTTATTGATCCTGACGGCGGCGCTTCTCCGCACCGGCCTGATTGACCTCACCGGGCGCGCCATTCCGCCATTCTCAAGCATACCGGCCAGAATCCCAATCACCTGCTGCTCGTCGTCATGATTACTTCCGCCGGGCTCGGCGCTTTCATGAGCAACACCGCCTCGACGGCATTCTTTATTCCCGTCGTGATGGGGATCGACCACGGCGCGAAGATCAGTCCATCCAAGTTGCTCCGCCTTTGGCGTTCTCATCTATTCTCACAAGTTCGGTCACGCTCGTAAGCACTTCGACCAATCTCGTCGTGAGTGGACCGATGACCCAATTCAGAAGTGAACTGATGGTGCTGCCGTCATCGCCTCTCATCGGCAAATCGCTTGAAGAGGCCGCTTTTCGGAGCAATCTCGGGCTCAACGTGCTGCAGGTCGTTCGGGCGACTCCCACCGGAAGCGCGAGACCGTTTTGGTTGCTGGCTGGCTTTTTTTTTGCTCGCGGTCGTCCTGACCCAACCCGTATCCAATCAAGCTGCTGCCGTGGTTATTCAGCCCCGTTGCGGTCCAAACCGCCACGCAGTCGGGCTTCAATCCCAGGACTTTCGCCATAATGATCGCGGTGGCCGCCAGTTGCTCCTATCTGACGCCCCTCGAGCCATGCCGTCTCATGGTCTATGGACCGGGCCGCTGTAAACTCAGAGACTTCTTGAAAATCGGGTCCAGGCTAACCATCCTGATCTATATCGTTGCTCCTGTGCTGATTGCGTTCAACAAGCCCTACGGTGTCCTTTCACAATTCACGCCCGATGGTTCACCGAATCGAACTCTCAGTGAATTTGGCTTTCCGCGCGCCGTTTATCCGATTGGCCGGCTCGATGCGGATTCCGAAGGGCTCCTCCTCTTGACGGATGAAAGCCAGCTAAACGAGCGCCTGCTGCATCCAACTCGGCGGCACGAACGAACCTATTGGGTGCACGTCGAAAGGATTCCAGATGCGGCCGCGCTGGCAAAACTGGAAAGTGGCGTGCTCATTCAAGCCCGGAAAACACGTCCCTGCCGCGCGCGCATTCTTGATCCTCAACCCGAAATCGCACTGCGCGATCCCCCCATTCGATTTCGCAAAAACGTCCCGGAAATTTGGCTCGAACTGAAACTTGTCGAAGGGAAAAATCGCCAGGTCCGCCGCATGACCGCCGCCGTCGGACATCCTACATTGCGTCTGGTACGGGTGGCCATTGGGAATCTGGAGCTTGGGGAATTACCCCAAGGCGTTTGGCGAGAATTGAATGAAAGCGATCGAATAGCGCTCCTGGGTTCACCTCCATGAGCATGGCAGCGATAGCTTTCCATTGGCACTCCCTTCCTCACGCCAGCGCGAGACGCTTTGAACTTGATCTCGCGTCACGACCAGGAGTCCACGCCAATCGACGGCTGTGAATTGCCGAAACGCATGCATGACTCTCGCGTGAATTCGCCGCTCGTTCGGTTGATGCAGGCGCACGATGAGGATCCCAAAGTGGGAAACGTGGCGTTCTTTCGCAAAGCTCTTATCGGTGGTTACAAGCAGGCGCTGCTCAGATTGCGCCAGCACCCAAAGATCGGAATCGAACATTCCCTGGCGCGGAGGCCCACGGAAATCGAGTACGTCGTGACGCCCGAAGACTCCCAGCAGCGCCAAAAATTGAAATCTGCATCGGGCCAAAGGCGCTTCGCCCACGACCAGTTTTGCAGCGCCGCCCAACCCAGCCCATTCAACAGGCCGACAGTTGAAATCAAGAGGACGTTCTTCCGGTTTCGCCAAATGACTTCAAAGCCCAGGCAGCCGAGGTAAAATCCCAAGTGCATAATCGCGGCGGCGCAATCGTTGAGGAGTCGGCGGAGGTTGGGGTTCGTTTGAAGATCGGCGTATTGGGAGGTGTGACTGTTGTATAAGGGCAGGAAAAATTGTGGAAAGTGATGAATCAAAAACCGCGCGAGGAACGCCCCACCGAAAG
>DASYTB010000019.1:0-3045 GCA_036002705.1 Verrucomicrobiia bacterium | reverse complement strand
CGCGTTCCCGAAATGATGGATTTGAAGAACCCGATCCTGCTCGGACCGGTGCACAATCAGGAGCACCACATGAACGGCGTGGTAGCGCGACGGAACAATTTTAACGAGCCGATCCTCGGTTTTCTCGAAGAGGCCTACGAGGAATTTGGCCGGCTCACCGGCCGTCGATACGGGCTGCTCACCCAATACCGAACGGATGATGCCGAAACCGTGTTCGTCTCTCTCGGCTGTGCCGCTGAAAATATCGAAGCCGCCGTGGATTATCTGCGCGAGCAGCGCAACGCTTCGGTCGGTTCCATCCACGTCAATGTCATTCGGCCTTTTCCGGAAGCGGCCATAATCAAGGCGCTCCGCGGAAAGAAGAACGTCATTATCATGGAGCGGACCGACGAGGGTCTGGCTGGGGATAATCCGCTGGGTCGTGACATTCGAACCGCTTTGAGCAAGGCTCTCGAATCCCACCGGTTTGGCGGAAGCCTCCCGCCGCTCAAACCGGAGGAAACGCCACGAATTTTCCGCGGATCTTACGGGATCGGCTCGCGCGATTTCCGTCCGGAACATTCGCTCGGCGCGTACGAGTTCGCCATCGGGCAGACACGACGCAAAGATGGTAAAAGCGCGGCGGATGGCGAAACTTATTTCGTCGTCGGTGTCGATCATCCGTATTCCGTCATTTCGAAAGACCGTCCTTCGCTGCTGCCGGATAAATCGGTGGCCGTTCGATTCCATTCGATTGGCGGCTGGGGCATGATCACGACCGGCAAAAATCTCGGCATGATCATCGGCGATCTTGGGCAGGCGCTTTGGGAACAGGATCCTGTGATGGACGACAGCGGGCGGCCCGTTCCGAAGCTGCACGTCATGGCGAACCCCAAGTACGGTTCGGAGAAGAAAGGCGCGCCGACGAATTATTATCTCACCGTCGCGCCCGAACGAATTCGGGTGAATTGCGAATTGAACCACGTGGACGTGGTGCTTTGCTGCGACCCGAAAGCGTTCACCCACACCAACCCACTGGAAGGCCTGAATAAGGGTGGTTCGCTCGTTTGGGAATCGAGCGATTCTCCAGAAACCGCCTGGCAGCGGGTGCCGGCCCATTATCGCAAGTGGATTCGCGAAAATAATATTCGCATTTATATCCTGCCAGGTTTCGAAATCGCGAAAAAAGCCACCGACCGGGGCGATCTACAATTGCGCATGCAGGGAAACTCTTTTCTCGGCGCGTTCTTCCGCGTTTCCCCGTTCCTCAAGTTCAACAATATTTCTGAAGAGCTGTTTCTCGACACCGTCAAGAAACAGTACGTCAAGAAATTCGGGCGTTTCGGCGACGCTGTCGTCGCCTCAAACATGAAGGTCATGGAGGACGGTTTCAGCCGCGTGCAGGAGATCCGTTACGGGGAGATCGATGATCCGGATCGATCAAGCATGCGCAATCCGCCGCTTCGGCCCAACGAACAGTTCGAATTCATTCCCACGGCTGGTTGTGGAAATGGAAGCAGCGGAATCGCACTGCCGGGCGGACAGATTCGCGCTCCCTTTCAGACCACCGCAAAATTCGATTCCGAATTTCGCTGCGGCCTCGGTTATCACCAACCCGCCAGCGCCCTCGCTTCGGCGGGAGTTATGGCGTCGGGGTCGGGAGCGACTCAGTCGAAATATGTCGCTCGCCGCGAGACACCCGTTTATATCGCCGAGAACTGCACGCAATGCATGGAGTGCATTACTGCTTGCCCCGACACGGCTTTGCCGAACACGGCGCAGGAAATCGGCGTCGTTCTGAAAACGATGGCGCGTTATTACGTCAAGGATTCGGCGGAACGCGAGAAATTGATTCCTGAACTGAAGGCCGTTGAAGACCGTGCTCGTGCGCAAATGGTCGCCTCGATTGAAAAGAAAGAGAAACTGCCGTTCAACGAAATCATTGCCATCGAAATCAACGGCCTTGGGCATATTTCGGAGCAGGCCCGCCAGGAATTCACGACGATTCTGAATCAGGTGCCGCTCGCTTACACCGCGGTTGCCGCGATTTTCCGCAACAGCGAAAAGAAAACTCCCGGCAGCGGTGGACTCTTCGGCATTTTCGTTTCTGACCTCTGCAAGGGCTGCGGCGAGTGCGTCCAGGTTTGTGGTGATCATGATGCATTGCGCATGACCTCGGAAACGGAGGACCTGAACGCGAAGCACACGACCGCGCAAATCTTCTCCCGATTGCTGCCCGATACTCCACAGAAATTCCTCGGCCTCTACACGGATGTCGCGCCGCAGGACTCGCGCGAAGCCGCTCTCCGCAACCACTTGATGGTACGCCGTAATTACGAAGCCCTCGTCTCCGGCGACGGCGCGTGCGCCGGCTGCGGTGAAAAGAGCATTCTCCGGTCCGCTGCGTCGGTCACCGAAGCCTATATGCGTCCGCTCTATCACAAAAAAGCGGACCGTCTTCGCGCCAAGGCTACCCAACTCGAAAAGGAAGGTTTGCAAAAACTCACGGCTCTCAAATCGCGCGGCGAAGAGCATTCATATGAGCTTTTCCGGAAATCGGTTGCTCACGTCATCATGGGATTGGGCGGCGAAGACGCGGATGACACCACTCGCCGGCTGGAAGAGCATGGGCCTATTTCCGACGAGGAGATCGTGCAGGCCATCGTCGCTGTCATGCGCCAGGACGCGTTCAACCACAAGGAACTCCAGGCTGTGGATGGCCGTCTCGCGAACGGAATGTCCGTCATGTTCATGGGCGCAAGCACCGGGTGTAACACGGTTTACGGTTCAACTCCCCCAGGAAATCCACATCCATATCCCTGGATGAACTCGCTCTTCCAGGACGGCGCGACGATCTCCTGGCTGCTCGGCGAATCACTCATGCTCAATCACGCCCGTCGCTCGGTCGTTCCCGAGCGCCTGGCCGACGCCCTTCTGAGCAGCTCTGAGAATACGTTGACCGAAGCGGATTATTTCGCGTTCACCCACCTCGACGATGCCGTCATGACCGACCAGGAAATCCGCGAGATGCCCAAAGTCTGGGTCGTCGGTGGCGACGGCGCGCTC
>DASYTB010000018.1:0-5296 GCA_036002705.1 Verrucomicrobiia bacterium | reverse complement strand
GCATCAACACCGGCGTTGCTCATGACTGTCGTTACAACCGTTTTCTCGGCCAGAGTTCCCTGGGAGAGCATGTCCAGGCCCGCGATCACGAGGACGTCATCGCCGTCGATCAAATTCCCGGTCTCATCCGAGAGCAACACTCGATCCGCGTCGCCATCATGGGCGATTCCAAGCTGCGCGCCGTGCTCCAGGACTTTTTTCGAAATCCCCTCCGGATGCATCGAGCCGCAGTTCTCATTGATGTTCATACCGTTCGGCATATTGCCAAGAACGATCACTTCAGCGCCCAATTCGCGTAGAACGCACGGCGTCGATTTGTAGGCGGCGCCGTTCGCGCAATCGACCACGATTCGCATCCCTTCAAGGGTCAAGCCGCGAGGAAAACAGGCTTTAGCAAATTCAATGTAACGGCCAAGCGCGTCATCGATACGGACGGCTTTTCCGATATGGTCCGCCGCGGGCCGAATATTTTCGATCGCGCCGCTGAAAACGAGATCTTCAATTTGGTCCTCGATATTGTCATCCAGCTTATAGCCGTCCGCGCGGAAAAACTTGATCCCGTTATCCGTATAAGGATTGTGCGAAGCGGTGATCGCGATACCCGCATCGGCGCGCAAACTTCGCGTCACGTAAGCAATTCCAGGCGTCGGCAGCGGCCCGATGAACAACACATCGACGCCCATCGAAAGAATTCCGGACGAAAGCGCGTTCTCGATCATGTAACCGGAAAGCCGCGTGTCCTTGCCAATAACAATCTTGTGCTTGCCGAACCCTCGTGCCATCGCTTCGAGGTTCTTGAAGACATGCGCGGCGGAGCGCCCCAGCTTCAGCGCCGTCTCGGCGGTGATCGGATCGACATTGGCGGTGCCGCGAACACCGTCCGTCCCGAAAATTTTCTTCTTGCCGTTATTGCTGCTCATAACCGGAGCCACACATGGTAGCTCATTCTTTGAGGAGTTCAACCTGAACATGATCGGGCATCACTCGCTCTATTCTGATTTTTTCGTCGTTCGGAAATGAAACCTTCATCGGGAGGGTATTGGTCTTTCCCTTCAAACTGTTAGCGTCCAAATCGCTTACATCAGCGGTCGCCCGGAGTTGGCTGCCGCGGAGGGCGCGCAACGTCTTCTCGTCACCTGTCAGCGTTATATCGACCTCCGAAGGAGTAACCTTAAATTCGCGGGTATCGGCGGCCGGCTTGCTGATCGACACTGGATGCGCCACGAAATACCGCGTGTAATACGGCCTGAATGTGTCCGGAAAAAGATTCCACCGTTCTTCGCGGGGACGAAATCCAAACCAGACCAGCACCGCGAGGAGAAACGCGGTCACTTTCCACCAGAAATTATTCAGCACCAGTTCGCGCACAGATCACTTGACGTTTTGTTGGGAAAGCGTCGCGGCCGGCAGCCCCGCCTGCTCTTTCTTCGCCTGGAGTTTGCTTCGGACCCACGCCCGGAAACTTCGTTTACGCCGCCGCACAAAAACCGAGGTCAAAAAGGCCCGCAGTTCTTCGACCGTGACGTTCCGGACGAGGTGCCCTTTGTAGGCATAAGAAATCGCGCCTGTTTCTTCGGACACGACGACGACCACTGCATCAGTCTCTTCGGTCAATCCAATCGCCGCGCGATGCCGCGTGCCAAGCGACTTCGCGAGATCCTGTCGTTGGGTGAGTGGGAAAATACAGGCCGCGAACGAAATTCGATCTTCTATAATGATCACGCCGCCGTCATGAATCGCGTTGTTCGGAAAGAAAATGGTTTCGAGCATCTCCGGGGTAGCCTCACAATCCACGACAATGCCGGATTCGACGACGTCCTGAAGCTGAATCGTTTGCTGGACCGCGATGATGGCGCCAATGCGCACTTCTGCGAGCCGTTCCGCGGCTTGAATAATGACCTCGATGTTCTCCCGTTCTTCCCGTCCCTGATTAAACAGTGGCAAATTTCCGAGTTCCGCCAGCATCCGCCGCAGTTCGGGTTGGAAAATAACCAGGGCCGCGAAAGCAGAAGCCGCGAAGAACGTCTGAAAGAAAAGCGTCAGGACCTGTAGCTTGAGAAAATCACTGACAAACGAAAGGCCCAGCATCACCGCGAAACCGATCACCACCGGCCAGCCGCGCGTGCCGCGAACGAAAATCAGGATGTAATAGATCGCGATGGTCAGAATGCTGACCTCGACCAGCGGCCGCCAGAGCACCTTGATGTATTCGAGAATGATCATTCACGGCCATTTTTACCTACCGCTCCGTCATATGCGCCTGGATTTCCTCAATCATTCGCACGGCCTGGAGTGTCGCAGCCACATCGTGAGTGCGAATGATTTGCACGCCGTTCAGAACCGCCCAGACGGCGCAGGCAAGCGATCCAGGCAATCGCTCATCCACCTTTCCGCCAAGCAGTTTGCCAATAAAGGACTTGCGAGAAGCCCCCAAAAGCACCGGCCGCTGGTGGATTTTAAATCGGCTCAGCCCGCCAAGCAATTGGAAATTGTGCTCCGCCGTCTTTGCGAAGCCCAAACCAGGATCCAGAATCATTCGATCCGCCTCGATTCCATGGCCATTCACGCCGCTCATCCGTTCCGAAAAATAGCGATCCACCTCTGAGACTGTGTCGTCGTATTTCGCTTCGAGATGCATCGTTTGCGGCGTTCCTCTAACATGCATTATGACGTAACCCGCCCCGCTTTCAGCGACGATTCGCCACATTTCCTGACCGGTCCGGGTTCCCCCCACGTCATTTACAATGGACGCTCCAGCTTCCAGCGCGGTGCGGGCCACATTCGGCTTTTGCGTATCGATCGAAATGGCTCGATCAACTTTCCCCGCGAGCGCTTCGCAGACGGGAATGGCCCGGTGAATTTCCTCCAATTCGGTCACCGGCTCGGCGTGGGGACGGGTCGATTCTCCTCCGATGTCCAGGATGTCGGCGCCTTCACCGGCGAGTTGCAACGCACGGTCCACCGCGCGGCTCTTGTCGAAAAACTGGCCGCCGTCCGAAAAAGAATCGGGTGTTACGTTCACGATTCCCATGATGAGCGCGGGACGCGGAAACGTAAACGTGAACTTCCGGGCACGAAGAATCATGCGCTCAGCAAGGTCTGCTGTTCCGCCACGCGAGGTGCTTTGCCCACCATTTCTACCGCCGCTCCTACCAAACGCCGCGCGATCCCTGCCACCACCGCGTCCGGCACTCCCATTTTGGGATCGGCGGATTGGCTCAGCATGTGGCACTGGTCGTTGACGTAATCAATCAAAACGAACTCACCCGATTCAACCTGCGCGACCTCGCTCGAAAAGAAGTTCATCCGGGTCAGTTCGGCAATCCGCCGCGCCAGGTCGGTAAGTGCAGACAGTTGGAGCTTTTCACGCTCCTCCACCGTGGTTGGACGATAACGATCCGTGTAACAGTTCCACCAGCAAATCCAAATCTCCCCAAAAACGTAGAAAACCCGCCAATACGCCGGAGCATCCCCAACGTTTTTCGGAATGATCCTTCGCTGGAGCAAATACGAGGGGTTCGGCCATGCCGAAACCGATCTGGTCAGATCCGCCTCACTCCTGGCGTCGAGCACCACTCCGCGGCGTCCATACCCATGACTCGGTTTGATGACAAAAGGACTCCCGATTTGCTCACGCTGCTCCGCCGTGAGTTGAACTGTGGACACTGCACTCTCGGCCACTGCGATAGTAAATGGAACGTTGAAGCCTGCGGCGAGCAAACGCTCGTGCATCCGTGCTTTGTCAAACGCCGCTTGCGCGACATCTGGCGGATCAATTACCCGGGTGTTCTTATGATGCGCCAACAACACCAGGCGGTGATAGATATCATCCGGCAGATGGTGCTCGCTATGCATATTCAGCAGCACCCGGCTCCAAACCTCGTTTCGAGCATAGTACTCGTAGAACCGCTGCACCCACAGCGGCTCGACAAGGAAAAAATTCAACTCGGACTCCGCGCAGTGCTGCTGGATGCGATGAATGAAGAAGTCATCTGCATCCAGTTTGTGAGTCATTACTAAATCATAAACACGGGTCACGAGCTGCGTGCGATTCTAGTACCCGGCGGACTTGCCCGCAACTTGGATGAGTTCGATTTCGTAACCTTCGGGGGCATCGACAAAAGCAAAGCCGCCGCCATTGTCGCGCATGATCGGACCATCGGAATATTTAATTCCGTGGCTGGCCAAGTGATTCTCAAATTCAGCGAGGCTGTCAACCTGGAAGGCCAAGTGCGTGAGGTCCGCCTGGACTTGTACCGGCCCGCTGTTCGGAAAATAACAGACTTCAATGGTTTCCTCGCCCTCGGGTGCTTTTAAAAAGACCAATTCTGACCCCCGAGGCGACTTGTGCCGGCGGATTTCCTCGAGACCGAGGACATTTTTGTAAAAACTGACCGTTTTCTCCAGGTCGTTCACGCGATAACGCGTATGCAGAAGTTTTCGAACCGTTTTCATCCCGCCCAGATCATACCGACGCGATACGGCAATTGCCAGCGGCATAAATGCGCTGCCCAATTCGGTCGATGTGTTGGCGTAAAGGTTGGTGCCGAATCGCATCGTACGAAGCGACATCGAACCGATATGGCAAAGGCAATTCATCGAGTTCACCGGAAATCGCGGCAAGAAGGGAAAAAGAAATCCTTCCAGATAGGGCGAGATCTATATCAGACTGGGCCTGCGCGGTGCCTTTGGCACGTGAACCGAGGATTCTGGCTTCGGTCACCTCGGCGTGACGACGCAACACTTCACAGATCATCTCGGCTTCGTCATCCTTCAACCCAAAGCACCTCACGACACGTTCGCTTTCTGAAAGAAGGTTTCGAGTTCCTCTAGTCCGCGAAGAAAACGTCGGGACATTTCCCGAACAGCTTCATCCAATACTGCTTCGTCGTACGTGTGGGATAACCGATTTCGGAAGCCAATCATGTCGATCCAGAGCTGACCGTCCGTTATGACTTTCGCCGCAAAGCCTTCTTTAATGACATTTTTGGGAGTCACCGGATCAAGGACGATGCCGCCCTCTTCCAAGTAATCTTTCATCGATTTCCAAGCCAGCTCAACCGTAAACTCGAATCGTTGAACCGTGCCTTCCTTTTCCAGGTCGGAAAGGTCATCGACGCGAGTGAGAGCTTCCCGAAGAAGGCGCAACGCCTTTTGATAGCTCTCAATCGCTGCTTCCATCGAATGTCCGGATTCACTCCGACCGAGAATACGTGGTTTGGAACGGGTTCTCCATACCAAATTTTGGCTGTCTCGCCGTTTAATCCATGGATAAAGCGCAAACGCCGTTCAGGGA
>DASYTB010000017.1:0-1578 GCA_036002705.1 Verrucomicrobiia bacterium | reverse complement strand
GCCGCTGGAAATAACATGGAAACGCTCGAATTGGAGGAGAAGAAACGGCGAGCCAGTTTTTCGCGGACTCGCTCGTGGAGCATCGCTTTTCACGTTGGAGTTTCGTCATTGGCGCTTTTCCTGGTGGTCGGGATGTTGAATTACCTCGCGCATCGCCACAACCGCCGGTTTTACGTGAGCAACCCGGCCGCCCATAAATTGACGCCCTTTACTCTGCAGATTCTTTCCGGCTTGAGCACCAACGTCAAAGTCGTGGTCTTTTATGATCGGCGGGAACCACTTTTTGGAGCAGTCTCTGCTCTTCTAAAAGAATATCAGTCCCATACGCCAAAGATCGACCTTGAGTTTGTGGATTATCGCATGCCGGGGCGCGCCGACGCCATTCGCGCGCAGTATAAATTGACGGCGGAAGGTGATACGAGTCGGGTGATTTTTGATTCGAGTGGACAGGTGCGGACCGTCTTGAGCACGGAGCTCTCCGAGTATGGCCTGACGCCGAAGAAAGAATTTATTCGCACCGGGTTTCGGGGCGAACAGCTCTTCACCTCGGCACTTCTCAACGTCACCAAAACAAAACCGGTGCTCGGCTATTTTCTCCAGGGCCACGGCGAACATCGGCTCAGCGATGATGAACAAGGCTATGGCCGCTTTGGGCAGCTCATGGCGAACAACAACGTCAATCTGCAACCGGCGCCGCCGCTGGTCGGAACCAGTACTATCCCGTCGGAATGCGGGCTCGTAATTATTGCCGGGCCAACGCGTCGTTTTGAGCCGGAGGAAATTACGAAAATCGAGCAATTTCTCACCCAGGGAGGACGGATGATGTTTCTGTTTAACAGCACCGAGCTTGTCCCAACCGGACTCGAACAGCTCTTGTACAAATGGAATGTGCAGGTCGGATTCGATCGGATTCAGGATATATCCCATTCTGAAGCAAATAACCCGAACGTCGTTGTCGTGAGCACCTTTGGCACTCATCCGATCGTTCGATCATTACTTCGCTCGAGTCTCAAGTTAGTTATTCCCCGCTCGGTCGTGCAGCGTCAGACGCCGCAAAGCGCCGCGGACGCCCCGAAGGTGACGGAATTGTTTTCAACCAGCCAGGATGGGCGGGAACTTGTCCCAAACGATAATGGCACGTGGCGGGAACAAGGCAGCGGCGCACTCCCGCTGGCGATCGCGGGCGAGCGAGGCGCGATTCAGGGCATAAAAACCGATAAAGGCTCCAGCCGATACGTCGTGGTGGGAGACTCGATTTTCCTGGCCAATCTCGCGTTCAATCACGCTGCCAACAGCGATTTTGCCGATGTCGCCGTAAATTGGCTGCTCAACCGCGATACCCTCATTAACGAGGTCTGCCCAGCCCCGTCAGCGAATATCAAATTATCCTGACGGAGCAACAAATGACGAAGCTGCGCTGGCTTTTCCTCGGGGCGATTCCGGGAGTGGTGATGATTATCGGACTTTTTGTCTGGCTGCGGAGGCGCGTCTAGCCGATGCAGAAGAAGCTGACATGGTCCCTGCTTATTCTGGCGTTCACCCTCTTCGCCTTTATCGCTCTTTTCGAGCGGAAGCTTC
>DASYTB010000016.1:0-8910 GCA_036002705.1 Verrucomicrobiia bacterium | reverse complement strand
AGGAGCGGTCCGGTATCAGCCCGGGATGTCGATATACGCTTCATCGGATCGTTCAATGGGATCACGCTGGACGAAAGTAATTTCCGCTGCTTCTTCCGGATGCAAATAAGCCTGCTCTCCCGCCCCGCAAATATAATGGGTGCAGCGCAAGACGGATTGCATCCAGCGCAACCGGGTATCCCGCGTGGGTGTGACCTGTTCTTTGCCGAAAGATACCAGCGGCAAACGAATAAATGAATTCCCTCCCTCGTGCAATTGGAGCGAATCTCTGGCGAATCGCGCCCGAACGATCTCGCCCTCGTAGGGCACATCGACAAAGCATTCGGAAATGTCGCACGCGGCTGCGCGCACCGCGGGATCGCCCGAACGCACAATTCGCATGCCGTCCAGCAAACCCATGTGGCGGTACATCTCAAGGCAAAAGTCGGCTACGGTCGCCGCCGAAACCCGATTGAACATTTCGATGAGTTTGTTTTGGACGTAATTCGGCAATTGCAGGGTGGTTTTCGCCGGCCAATCCCCAACAATTCGCTTGAGGAACAACGGGGAAAACTTCCGCTGAATCTTGTTTTCCACGAGGAAATTCAAAACGGCTTCCTCGCCGGTCTTGCGGTGTCTCAGGATCGTCCGCGTCTCGCGCGGGTCGTGGTCGCTGTCGTGGCAGAAGAAAATGATCTCGCCACCGATCTCCTGTTGGAGGCGCCGCGCGGTCTGGATTTTCGCAAACAAATAGCGCCGCGGGAAAAATCCACAGGGCTGCTGGCCAAAAGCGATGACAGGAGTGCGGCTCATACAACCGTGGCGGGAGGCGCTGCAGGGGATCCTGGCGATCTTGTCAGCGCCTGCAAAATCAGGCTGAAAAGCACACAGGCGGCGCAACCAATGATGTTATACCAGAGGTAACCTATGCTTAGGGAAAAGTACATGACAATGACCAGAACCTGCGCGGTGATCGCCGCCGCGAAAACGGGCGTTCCACGGACTCGCTTAAAGAAGAATGCCACTAGAAAGATTCCCAGGACAACGCCATAAAAAATGGAAGCGATAATGTTAAGGGCTTCGATCAGATTTTCGGCGAAGCTCGCGAATAAGGCGAACCCGATGGCCAGCGATCCCCAGAGAGCGGTGAACCATTTGGCCACCCGAACATTGCGCGCTTCGTCATGCGCGGCCAGCGGACGGAATTGCCGCCAAAGATCAATCGTGCTGGTGGCGGCGAGAGCATTCAATTCCGCGGCTTTGGAAGAGAGAGCGGAAGCAAACATGACCGCGAGCAGCAGGCCAATGAACCCGTGCGGAAGCTGGGAAAGAATAAAGGTGATGAAGACGTAATCGGAATCCTTCACTTTCGCCTTTGGGTCGGCGGCCAGGAGCGCCTCCTTCGCCTCCTTTCGGGTTTGGTCCGCCGCCCCTTGAGCCGCGATCATTTCCGCCCTCGCATTCGCCTTGGCTACGGCGTTTTCTCCACGGCGCGCGGCCAGCCAGGCGCTGGTTTTTTCCTGGGCGAGGGCTCGCAGCCGGGCATACTTCTCTTCGATAGCATGAAGCTTCGTTCCTTCCGCACCTTGAGTATATCGGGCCCATTCAGTCCGATTGAAAAAAACAGGTGTATCCGGTTGAAATTGAAAAAAAACAAAAAGGAGCGCGCCGACCAGGACGATGAAAAACTGCATCGGGATTTTCATCACCGCGTTAAACATCAAACCCAACCGTCCTTCGCGAGCGCTTGCTCCCCCGAGGTAACGCTGCACCTGTGATTGATCCGTGCCAAAATAGGAAAGCGAGAGAAACAAGCCGCCGAGCAACCCGCTCCAGAACGTGTAACGCTTCGATGGATCGGGGGAGAAATCCACCGCCTGCAACTTGCCCATCGCTCCCGCCATCGCGAATGCGCCTGAAGGCAGTTTGGCGATGAGAACGATGAAGGCCGTGATCATTCCGCCGAAGATTACGGCCATTTGCCATTTTTGCGTGAGGGTCACGGCCGCGCTTCCTCCCGTGACGGTATAAGCAATCACCACCAGGCCGGTAAACAAAATGGTGAGATTCAGTTGCCAGCCCAAAACGCTCGAAAGAATGATGGCCGGGGCATAGATGGTCACGCCACTTTGCACGCCGCGTTGCAAAAGAAAAAGGCAGGCGCCGAGCAGGCGGGTCTTGCCATCGAAGCGCCTGCCCAAATACTCGTAGGCCGTATAGACCCCCAGTCGCCGATAGATCGGCAGGAATACCGCACACACAATGATTAGCGCGAGCGGAAGCCCGAAATAATTCTGCACGAAAGCGATGCCGCTTTCATAAGCCTGGCCGGGCAGGGAAAGATAGGTGATCGTACTGGCCTGGGTAGCCATGATCGAAAGTCCGATCGTTCCCCATTTGGTGGAACGATTCCCTTTCAAGTAGGTATCCAGGTGATCGGTATGGCGTGTCCGCCAGGCACCGTAAGCGGCGATGCCCAGCATGGTCCCCAGGAGCACCAGCCAATCCGTCTGGTTCATGCGAAGGCTCGCGTGAAAAGAGCAAGAAGGATGACCACCAGCATGAACCAGCCCATGACAAACCAATAGACGCCGCGCCAGGTCCGAAATCCAGGCACTCCGGGTGTTTCATTATCCTCCTCGCACTCGGTGAACGACGCTGGCGACTCCGGCGGCGTCATTTGCCCAGGGAAAGGAGGTTGGCGAAGAGGCGATACGCGCCGGGAACGCCCGCCGGAAGCTGCCGAAAAAAGGCCACGCCGGAATAGACGTAATAGCCTTTGCCGTACTTCGTAATCAAAAGTCCGCTCTCAAGAGGTTCTTCTCCCGGATCGTTCATCGCCAGCACCGTCTGATAATGTTCTTTGTCCCAACTGCTCGGGAAATAGGTGCCGCGTTCTTGAAACCAGCCCTCGAAATCCTGCGGTCCGATCCGATTCGGAGTGGTCAAGGCCGGGCTTTCCGGAGCCAGAAACGTGACGGGCGCGGCCTCGTCGGTGATCCTCAGTCTTGGCGCGGGACCTTGAATCGAGAAAGGGTAAGGACCAAGCTGTTTGGAGCCCAAACCATCCGGCCGATTATATTGCGCGATCACAGTCCCTCCCTGCTCGATATAGTCGAACAAGTGGCTGAGATTAGGCATGAGATCCTTGCGCACATTAAACGCGCGTACGCCGATCACCACCGCGTCCAGACCCCGCAATTTTTCGGGAGTCAAATCCGGGCCGCTGAGCTTCGTGACGGTGTAGCCAAGTTCAGCCAGCGCCTCGCTGATATTGTCGCCAGCGCCAGGAATGTAGCCCGCCGCCTTCCCGTGAACCGCAAAATCGACGGACACCGCGCGAGCGCGAGCCGCTGGCTGCAACAGGATCAGTGGAAGATGCGCGTAATTGATTTCAACGCGCTGATTGGAATAGCGGCGGCCATTGACCAGAGCGCTCGCGGCGATCCGATCGGAAACGGTTTTTTCGGGCGCCCTTACTTGGAAGGTAAACGACATTTTCGCCCCGGTATCACTTATTTGAAACGGTTGTTCCTCCGGAACTGTTTTCCAATCCGCGGGTGTCTCCAGTTTCAAGGTTCCCGAGACGGCAGGCCGAACCGCCGTCATCTCGACCTTCACGTTTCGCGCTGTGTTCGGCCGGAAAAGAGACACCTCCGAAGTAAAGTGCAAAGACACGGGCGGAACGACCTCCATGCGGCGGCGGCGTTGCTTGCCCGCGCGATCCTCCAGAAAAACCGGTTCGTCATTCAAGACCAGGGTTTGTCCGCCGACCTCAAAGACCTGCTGAATGGGAAACGCCGGCGGATTCTCAGGCGCGCCGATCAAGGCCGGATCGTCCACACGATAAATTCCGCTGCTGCCATCTCCGCGCAGCCAATAGGGTTGTGTGAGCGGAGCGTCGGCGGGAACGGTCAAAACGGATTCCATGGTTTGCGCTTCTCCCGGTTTCAGATCCTTTGCGGGCGAAATAGTTCCGGCTGTCTTCCAGCGAACGGGAACGCTGGCTTTTATCGAAACCGTGTGACGCATGTTTAACTGCTCACCAGGGACCACTTCAGGCCGCTCCGCGGTTGTTTCAACCGAAAGGCCAAGACACGCTTGCAAAATCCGGTCGAGTTGCCCCCGTTTATCGTCTACCACCGGATCGGATGGCAGCGCCGCCAGCCTGGCGCGAATGGCGAGCAAAGCCGGAACGCTCGCGCCCAAGTCATCGTTCTTGAACTCCGCAATCGCCTTCTCGGTCAGCGCACCGATTTCCGCGCCACCCGGGACTCTCGCCCAAGTCGTATCGATCCCGTCAAAAAGATCCTTTGTGGCCGGCTCGCCTCCGAGAACGGTAAAAGTCTGGATATTCGGCCCATCCCCGCCTCTTCCTCCGAACCCGCCAAACCCCTGCGTGATATGCATCCCGCGACTCCGCGAGGCAATGGCGCCGAACGAATCTCCGGTCACAGGATCAATACCGCCGATATCCACCTTCACCGTCGGACCACTGGGCGCCTCTCCGCCTCGGGCTGCGCCCCAGCCATTCCAGGCCACACGCTTCGGCTGCCAGACGGTCAGCCCCTGGCTGAGTCGTTCCGGATAGGCCTTGGGGTCACCGGCCAGTTTGAACGCCTCCACTCCAAGGATACCTGACGCCGTGTGATGTCCGTGCCCGCCGCTGCCGGGCGGAATGGGAAACCGGGTCACGATTACGTCGGGACGATATTCACGAATAATTCGAACGACATCTCCCAAAACCTGGTCGCGATCCCATATCCGCAGAGTTTCTTCCGGCGTTTTTGAAAAGCCGAAATCAATCGCACGGGTAAAAAATTGGCGTCCGCCATCGATCTTGCGTGCCGCCAGCAATTCCTCCGTCCGAGCCACGCCCAGCTTTTCGTCAAACTCCGGACCAATCTCGTTCTGTCCCCCGTCCCCGCGCGTCAGTGAAAGATAAGCCGTCCGATAGCCACGCCCGCGCGCAAAATAGGCGATCAAGGCGGTGTTTTCGTCATCCGGATGGGCCGCGACGTGCAAAATAGTTGCCACCGTACCAAAGCTGCGCAATTCCTGCAGGATTCCCGCCGGAGAGGTTGGGGTTGGTTCAGTCGCGTGTCCAAGCGGGGCTGCCTGGGCGATCAAAGCACAGACCGCGCTCCATTGCAGCGGTTTGAAGAGTGAGCGTGCAATCGATTTTGGGTAGGACAGCCGCCTCGGCTGTCCCGCCTGGCGCCTCGCCGGGCGTTCCGGAGAACGCTGCTGCTCACCAAATAGCGGACGCGTCAGGAGTAATTTCCAGCAGGCGGGGCGCCCGCTGGGGACAGGCGAGGCGCCTGTCCTACCCATTCCAACTGCATCGTTCCAGCCAATCGGCTTCATGGCAGCGACTCTTTGATATCTTTCGCCTGCCGGGCCATCACGCTATCTGGACCTTCCAATTTGATTCCAGATTCAATAGCCTTCGCGGCGACTTCCTTCGCCTCCGCCTTGCGCCCCAAACGAACGAGAATGCGTGTTTTCAGCAAAAGCGTGCCCGGATAATTATCATGCAGCTTGATCGATTGATTCACCCAAGTCAGCGCCTGCTCCAAATCCCCGCTATTTTCATAAAGAAGGCCGGCCGCTCCGGCATAGAAATTCCAGCTTCGAACCTCTCCCGCCGCAACCGCGGCTTTAATCTTCGGCAGAAGCATTCCAACCGTATCCACCTCCAGTTTGACGGGCACATAAGTGTTTTCCCAAACGAGATAAAGCGTCGCGCCGGAATCACGGAGATCGGTCAGGCCGAGGGAAAAGGTTTCAATATTGGCCGGCAGGGTTACCGGCTTCGCCTGGATCCGCGCGGTGTCATTCGCTTTTGTGTAAGCATAAGCGCCCCATGACGCTTTTTCGGGCAGCTTCTGCACGATGATCGTCCACTCCTCTTTGTCAGGAATCGTGAAAAGTTCATACGCCCCCGCCTTCAGGCTCGTTCCCTCTAATTTTACGTCTGTGCTGAAGGTAATGCGCGTGGCCGCGTTGGCGCCCGTGCGCCACACTTCGCCATAGGGAATCATGGCGCCGAAGATTTTCCGGCCGCGCACGCTCGGACGCGAATAAACGATCTCCACGTCCGTCAACCCAACCCGCTGCTTTAAAGTGCAGGCGGGGCTGGCGGCGGGAAATTCAACTTGCGGCGCGGGCGCTTGCGCTCGAAGCCCGATTGGAGCGAAGGCAATCGCCGCGGCGGCGAAAAGAAAAAGAAACGGACGTTCCATAGCGGGATCCTCGCCGATTGCGGCAGTTCTTACTTTTGGACCGTGAAAGGCACTGAATATTCGGCGTTCTCCCAGGAGAGCTTGATCACTCCGCCGCCCGAAGGATTCTTTTGCACTGCCATGGTGAATTGATTTACGGGCGAGGCGGCTTCCGACTTGGTCAGATCCACGCGAGCCACATCATGCTTTTCATCCACGGGAATACCCCACCCACCGATCGCTTTGCTGATCGCGAGCTTGGAAGTGCCAGATTCCTCGGGCACCATGTAAAGAGTGTAGGCGCCGGCGGGCAGTTCCGTGCCCCCCAGGACAATGGGTTTTTGCGTGACGAGCAGCGTGGCTTCATCCGAGCCCATTCGCCAGGCCTTGCCATAAGGAACCAATCCTCCCCAAATCTTTCGCACCTCCCCGGTTTTGGGGTGCTTGGTGTAGGGCCGGCCGTAACTGATCGTGACCCGATCCCCGTCAATCACCGCACTGGTGGTTTCGTGAGGACTGTTCCCGCCGGTCGAGGCGGCCCGAGGCGATTGCGCCCGGGTGCAGAGGCTGGCCGTAAGAGCCAGAAGAACAAGACTGGAGACAACTTTTTTCATGGATTTCATTTCCTTGGTTTCAATTGGTTAAAATCACCGCCAACAATACCCACCCGCTCGCGCGTTTGGCGCGATCCTTGTGCGGGTCTTACTTAAGACGCGTCACTGCGTTGGATGGTTTCGCCATCATTTATAATTCCTCTCCCAATGGAAAGAAGATTTGGCGGCGCGTTGACTCACCTCAAAATGTTACCGAAGGGAGCCTCGGACTGATGGGTCGTTGACTCATATTCATGGTTACCGAAAGGGAGGGCTGTTTTCCAGCGCGATTTAACCTGTGGATCGCTTGCGCGAGTTAAATGTAGCCGGCGCGCTCCGGCGGTGGCAACCCGCAGGCATTCTGGTTTGTTTAAGGTGAATATCCGGCGCAGCTTTTGTTCGATCCGCATCCGCAGTTTGACTGGATCCAGACCGGATCGGATCGCCCGGAGGTTTTCTTTGGGCGCGGCCGTCACCTCCGCCGGTTCGAGCAGGCGAGCGTAGGGTGTGCGCGGTTTTTCGTAGCGTTTGACATACTTGGAGCCCACTTTCTTTTTCTCCAACAGTTTGAAAGTGGGGCAGAAGTAATTCACCTACCCATGCCATTCGTTTTCATAAAGGTCATTGAGCAACGCGATCACCTCCGGGTTGTCCAGGCGCTCATAACCCAGGAGCTGGCGGACGGCGCTCCAGTTCTTTTGCTCCACATGCGCGTTGTCGTTCTTGTGGTACGGCCGCGAGCGGGTGAATTGCACCGGGCGCTCTCTCTTGGCGTAGTGATCCCAGAGCGCATAGTTCAAAAACTCGCTGCCATTGTCGCAGTCAAAGGCCAGCCAGGGAAATGGTGATTGCTCCTCCGCAGCCTGCAAATGCTGGTGAATGGCGTGATGCGCCTTGTTCCAGATGGCCCGGCATTGGGTCCATCCGCTCTGGATATCTGTAAAGGTCAGGGTCCAGGCGAAATCTCCCGCCATGGAGCTGACGCAGTGCGCCACGGTGTCCGCTTCCAAATAGCCGACCCGGTCGATGTCATCATTGCCAGTGCGGATCGGGATATGTTTTTTGAGCAAAGAACCGGGCTTGGTCCCGGAGCGCCGCTTGCGTCCCAAGCGCGCCCGGCTGGGAGCCAACAACCGGTCCATGGTGGCTGGGCTCATCCCCGCGACCTCCTGGCGAGCCGCCCGCGACGCCTTGAAGAAGGGCAGCCAGTCCGGCGCTGCCTCTTTAAGGCGCTTGGAACACATCTGATCGCTGCTGGGCCAAAACTCCTTTAAAAGCAAAACGGCCGCTTGACCATATTGGCGCCGCGACCCCGGTCGCCGCCGGCGCTTGGGCCTTTGGGTCAGAAGCCGGACCGCATGCTTGCGGTGATAGCCACAGTTGGAACAAAACTCATCGAGGATTTTCGTCTTGTGCAGACGACCCCCTCGCTCATAACGACCCCGGATCCCTTCCAGATATTCCCTCCGGCTTGGCAGGCTCATAAATCAATTTCTCTCGGTAACATCGATTATGAGTCAACGACCGCTTTAACCATCGCCAGCCACCTCCGCTTCGGTAACATTTATCCTGAGTCAATTCGCGCGCAAAAGGAGCTGCGAGATTCCGCGTGACTTTTGAACTTTCGCGCCTATATTTCCGCGTCTTTCGACCCTATGGTCTAGCGGTTAGGACACTACCCTTTCACGGTAGTAGCCCGGGTTCGATTCCCGGTAGGGTCGCCACCCCCCTCCCATCCCTTTAAACATTCAGAATACTGCGTTTTTATTGGGGTTTTTAATTATTTTTATCGTTAGCCACCAAAACCTGAACCGACCTGAAGCGACCTGAAGTGACCTGAACAAACACGAAAACTTTGACAACAGGTGGTAACACAAGGATGTTGTTGCCAAGATAATGAATACTGAAATTAAAGAAGTAACCGTGCGCGGGGAAAAAAGATATTCACTCGATTTGCGTGTTGATGCGCGGCGGGTCAGGAAGTTTTTTAAAACGAAGGCGGACGCCGAACGGTTCATGAAGGAGGAGGACCGGGAAAAAAACAGCTTCGGGTCTGAATGGATTAAATTTACCGAGGACGAACGCTATACTCTGGCCCGCATCATGGTGCAAAT
>DASYTB010000015.1:0-4559 GCA_036002705.1 Verrucomicrobiia bacterium | reverse complement strand
ATTGCTTTTGCACCGAGCGGACTGTGCGGTTGCTTTCGCGGAGGCGAGGCTCGGAAGAAGGAGAGCGGCAAGAATCGCGACGATGGCAATAACAACCAGAAGCTCAATGAGGGGTGAAACCTTTCGGCCGTCCCGATTCCTTTTTCATATCGGAATTATGCATTTTTGTGATCGTTGCGCAATAAACATCGGGTCCTAACCGAACTAACGTGTCGCGACTCATCGCCGGTGACCTTCCTACCCAAAATGAGCCTGTGACGGCGTTTGGGGCACCGGGCTAAAGCCGCGGTGTTAATAGGAGTTCGCGGAATGGAGGAGGGTCGATGTGAAAGGTTTCGACCCGTTTTGGATGGGACATCGTCGATGATTGGATCATTCCCGATTGAGAGGGAATTTGCGGTTCGCGTCCTCGCGCCTGCTTTGCCAAGATCGAAGGATAATATGGACCCGGTCTTTACTCTGCCCTGGCCTGAGTTTTATCTGGGTGGGCGGGATGAAAGATTCCGGCCATCGAAGAACCGGTCAAACCCGCCGCTAATCAACCCAAAGTCGCCCCGGCTTCCGATGAAGGGCCGAAGGCGATACGCACAATGCAATTGGCAGCGAATGCGGAACTCAAAGCAGCTCCAGCCAAAAACAAAAAAAAACCCTTGCGCAGGGCCGCTTTCACGGAAAACAGCATGGAAACCGAAATAAAACCCGCGTGCACTGGAATCAAGTGGCTAACTTTTGCCGCGGGGGCGAACGCACCGAAAACTCGCGAAATGTGGGTGGTTGGGCGCGACATCTTCGTTGGGCGAGGCGCCCAACGGGACAGGCGGGGCGCCAGTCCTACCCAACGCTGCGCTTCTCAAATCAGGGTTCATGGAGTTCCTTTGGCGACTCGCCTGGCGATTTTGGCTGATGGAGAGGGTCTCGCGGAGCGAAGTGATTTCGGCGTCGTCCAGACGGTGGGTGGAAGGGGTTTTTGGCGGTTCGGTGGAGGGGATTGGATCTGCGGGAGCTGCGGGCAGGGAAGTGTTTGCCGTCCTGGAGCAGAAGCTCGGAATTATTGTGCGAGTTTTTGATGAGTGTTGTTTTGCATAGTTTGTTCTTTGTGGTTGATGGTTAAGATGTTGTTAAGAATTATGGTCGAGAATTATTGTGCGAGATCGTGCGAAGTTAATGTGCTCGTTTAGGGCCGTTTGGAGAGGGAAGGAGAGGGCTTGAGGTTGGTTCTGCGCGGCGAACACAGGAACTTGCAGCGACCGAGACGGGCGAGCTCCTTTAAAACCGATGTTGAGCGAATTTACAGAATAGGCGCGATTGTGCGTGTTCTCGAACGATTGGTGGAGGATGGCTTCCGGAATGGAAGCGGTCGCTCGCTCGATCAACTTCCTTCGTCACTGCGGATCTTGATGGAGGAGGTCGCGATGCGGTTCATGGTCACGGTTCCAGCGAGCTAAAGAAGCATCCTCTTCGCTGAAAAGATTCTGGTAGCGCGGATTTTCCGCATGCCCGTCACACAAGATCGTGTTGAGTCGGCCGCTATGCCGCGTTTCGACCGATTTCAAAGTAAATCCTAGTCCATAGTCGGCGGGATTATCGAGTATGGCGTCATCAAAACCAAGATAGGACGAAGATTGAGTTATTCGGTTGGGGGCACCTACATATGCATCGCCAAAAACCAGAGTATCGGAGGGCACAGCGACATCGGTTTCAGCTATGCGATGGAGAGTTGCTTTTATGATCCATATGCCCGGTCCGATCTCCTCCGGAGGTTGGGGCGGTTCCATTGGGGACCAACCGGAAAGGCCCAATTCCGCTTCGGCATAGCGGTGGCCAGAGGAAGACCCGCCAGGTCTTAAGGTCATGCCGTGAGAATTGTATCCGTAGCTTTGGCGGCCGATACCCGGAGCGTAGCTATGGCTTCCGTCCGGAAGGGTGTCGCCTCCGGCTCGGGCGTCAACCGTGGGACAGGCCAGGCGATCGGTGGGTTGGACCTCGTTACCAATCTGAGTTTCAAAGGCATGGTTGAGATAGCGATTGAGCAGAAGCTTCCAACCGCCGACAATATCACCTTCCGTTTCGCTCGTGTAGGAGGTGGGAGGATAAAATCTTTCATCGAGCAGATAGAGCCCGAGGGCCAGCCCCATTTGCTTCAGGTTGCTCCGGCAGGCCGACGCCTGAGCCGAGGCTTTGGCCCGCAAGAGAGCCGGAAGGAGGAGGCTCGCAAGAAGAGCGATAATGGCGATGACGACGAGCAGTTCAACGAGGGTAAAACCTCCTGACCTTTTCCACGCGGCCGGCCCACTGCCGGCGACCCGTGGTGGGGGATAACTTGAAGACCCGTTCATCGGATGAATATCGGCTGAAATCTTGAAAACCAGAAGGTGGAAAGTTTGTCCGGTTCATCCTGGAAGGCGGCGCCAACAGAAATTTGTTGCCCAGTGTTCGCAACCATCAATCCCAGGCAGCAGCGGCGGGTCACACCTGAAACATACCAAAAATTGTGGTTTGAGAAGGTCTAACGAGACCGAACGCTCCGAGAACTCCTGGAGCGCAAAAAGGGCCGCTTCGTGATTATGTTCCGTCACCTAAGTAACCCGAACAACCTTCCCGCCGAAAATCATCGCGTCTCGCGGTCCACCTGGGCGGCAAGGGCGTCCAGATCGATCTGAGCGCCGGTGGTGGGAAATCGATGCGGGAGCAGGTACCAATCCTCGGTGAAAGAAGCCGAACCTCCGGGCGGGATGTTATTGCGCGGACCGTGCGGCTCCAACTCGCACGCCGAGACCTGCGCGGCCTGCGGATACCAGAAGCAAAGAGTCAGACCGGCGATTTCCGGATAGACGCCCTCCGGCGGCGAAGGGTAGCGCTTCACGAAGGCCTGATTGTGCGGCATTACATACGCAAACCAACCGGCGTTCGAATCGAAACCGAGCTTCGGCTGGCGCGTCGGGCCGAGCACCTCGAGATACTGGCCAAGCCGGCGGACGTTCGGATCGGTGGGACGAAGGATGATCGAAGGTTCCGCTCCCTGGTCATACATGACAAAGCCGTTGGGAAAACGCTGCGTTTCCGGCGTGAGCGGCACAACGCCGATACCTCCATGCACGGCAAACGTGCGACTCCAGTGCGCCCAATGTTTTGTTTCCCGGGATACGTTCCGGATGATTTGCGTGCAGGCCAGATGGGTGGACTTTGCATCGAGGCGGAACTCGCGGACGAGTTGCACGCCGGTTGATTCGTCCTTTTGGCTCGTCAACCGAACCGCGCGAGGCCCGATCGCTTCAGCCTGCCATGCGCCGCTCCAAAGCTTCTCCCGCTCCGGAATCAAATACTCGGGGCCGATATCGAAACGGCCGGCGCTGTCCGGCGCGCGCGGCCCGCCGGGGGTGCCCCATTTTGATTCCGCCGGGTCAAGGTAAAGCGCGTTTTTCCCATTGAACGAATATTCCAGGACGCGCCCGCCGACTTGATGGCAGAGCGTGACCCGCGTCTCGGCGTTCGAAAGTTCAAAGCAGTCGGCGTAGTTTAGGACCTTGATCCGCCGCACGCCCTCCGGCATTTCCACGGCGGACGCAATGAGGACGAGACCGAACAAGACAACCGAAAACCTGATGCGCATGGAACGATAGAACATTGTCCGGAAGGTGTTGGTCAATCGTGATCCCCCTGGATGTTAGCCAAGCGCAGATTTCCGTGCCTTCGAGATCCATCGCAAGATCCCGATAACCTCCGCCTGGAAAAACGACGACCGCAACGCCGGTATTAGTTCCATTCGGCCAATAAACCGTCATCGTGGGTTGCGAGACATTGCCCACACCAACCCACGGCCTGCCGGCGACGATATCGCGTGCCTGGTTCGGGGCCGTATGGTCTCCGCGAGCCAAAAGCACCGACCGCGTTACAGGAGGCCCAGAGGGCGATGGGGGCTGCTGCGGCTGAACGCCGCGAAGTGGCAGATCAATCCGCAGAAGATTGGAGGCATTGGTTTTCGGCGGGTGGACATTTGGCTCAGCCGTGAGCACGCGTTTTGAGCACCGTTTGTATCCGACGGTCGATGCGGCAGACAAAGAAAGCTGCCGCCCGGATTTTGCGAATCGCGGTTTATCCGGGGCTTCTGTGGAAAGGCGATAAGAAACTGTGGTTGAATCCGACCATTCCGGTTACCATCGATACGCCCCCGACGTTTTTGTTGGAGGCGGAGAATGACCCGGTGGACGAGGTCTATCACGCGCTGGCCTACTACATGGCACTGAAAGAGGCCAAAGTTCCGGCGGAACTGCATTTGTATGCGGAGGGCGGATATGGGGGGAAAACCCTGCTGAGCGAGCAGGCGCTGGGCCTTATCGAGGATGCCGCTTTGATCGCCCTTGAGTCCAAATAAGTAATCGCCGCCCAGTTCTTGAGTAATGAAGCGGGCGCTTTCCTGCTGGCAGTGCATCGCATCGGCACTTGATAATCTTCGAAAAATTCCTCAAAACACGAAAGCCCAATGGCTTCACGTTGCAGGGCGAACGCATCTAAATGCCAAGTAATTTGAGCAAGTAGGCATGGTCCCAGCTTGCATTGTT
>DASYTB010000014.1:0-4606 GCA_036002705.1 Verrucomicrobiia bacterium | reverse complement strand
GGTGGTGGGCGCCGATGAAGGTTATTACGGCGAATGCAAATTCACGCTGGAGCCAAACAAGAACGGCTACTTGAAAATGGACCGCTCCGTTCTCGGCCGCCTCGTCGGCAAATTCAATCCTTCGCGCGGCGATCTCGTTTTCGCCAAATCCGGCGAAGTCATCGGCATCATGGTGAACAAACAATATTGCGCCCTACTAAACAATTTTGTCCCCACGGCCACTTTCCCCACCGGTTCAAACCTCAGTGCCGAAGCGGTCGGCGCCCGCCTTTCCGCCATGCAACAGGAAATCCGCGCTCTGCCCCCGGAAATCCAATAAGCGCGGACGCGTTAGTGCTGTTCAAAGAGCCAGTTTTCAGAGGCAAACTTTGTGGAACGTCCACAAACAGTTTTCGAAAAGGCCCTCCAGTAAAGCTTGCCTTTGGCACTGCGGCTGGTTACTTCTGCTGGCATGTCCCACACGGCTACAGGGTGAACGCTTTTGCTCTGCGTCTCACCAAGACGCGCTGACAGAAAGGAGAGATAAACCATGAACACTCAAGACAATTCAGAATCACGAAAAAGCGGTTGCTCTTTCCTTCGGTCACCGGCGTTTACCTTGATCGAATTGCTGGTTGTCATCGCGATCATCGCGATTCTCGCGAGTCTGCTCTTGCCGGCGCTCTCCCGAGCCAAGGATCGCGCGCAAATGACGCTCGACCTGAATAATGTCCGGCAAATTCTCCTCGCCAGCAGTCTGTATGCGACCGACAATGGCGATCATCTTGCTCATCCGACCTGGGGCGGCGACCTCACCGGTCCGGACGGCTGGTGTTACCTGACTTCGAATAAGAACGAGCCGGTGCCAGGGGCGACTCAAAGCACGCCGGGCAGTTGCGCGAACGCGGACGTGAATTCGGCGAAGTTCACCAATCAATTGGCCTACTTCAAAATGGGCCAGGTCACACGCTACGTGAGCGATGTAAAGGTGGCCTGGTGTCCCAAAGATGTGGCGACGCGTGGTTCTGGCAAGCTACACACGCTCTGGCTGGCGCGGCCCGTGAAGGTCACGTCGTACTGTTGGAATGCGACCCCAGGCGGGTACAATAATATTGGCAAGCCTTCGTTGACGCCCGACGGCAAGACCTACAAGACCAGCGATTTTCTTCCAACCGACTGGCAAATGTGGGAGCAGAACGAGCTCGACGCGTTCAATTTCAATGACGCTTCCAATGTCCCGCCGCCGGGTTACTCCGGAAACGGCCTTTCGATCCGCCACGCCGGGGTGCCGGCATGGTGGTCGATCAACCTTCCAGACGCGCAAAGCACAATCAGCGGTCTTCCGGGTGGGGCGATCGTCGGGACCTTTGGAGGCGCAGCTCAGCTCGTGAAGTGGACCTACTCGTGGCAGCTCATTAATAAGGTTCCGTATCCGAACGAAATTTTCTGCGGCCCGCCTTACCAAAGATAGATTGCAGAGATTCATGAATCAAATACATCGAAAGTGAGGCAGCATTGTCCTTGCGAAGTTTCGCGGTTGTCGCTCATGATGCGCCGCGAACAAAACAATGCGATTCGTCGGGACAAATGCGTCAGCCTCCGCCAGCAACAGTACCATTGTTCGGACCCCCGCGATTCGCGCCGTCTGTCGCATCCTCGCCGGCAGTGACGCGAACAAATCGAACTTGCTCGCCGTTTTTCAAGCTGAAACTCAAAGCCGACCATCGCCATCGCCCGTTATGCAGACATTCGTCACAGCCCGCCCAAAGCAGAGCCCGCGAAAAAAACCCATGGCGCGCCTCCTGAGCGGAGGACTTTTTTCACTTAGTCTCACTCTCGCGCTGGCCGCAAGCCAGCGCTCCTTCGGGGAGGAGAAGGAGAACAAAGAGAACTCGACTCCCTCCTGGTTCAGGATCGAATCGGCCGGCGTGCGTTACGGTTTTGGCGACAACGATGCAGCGCGAGGTTTGCAGGAGGCCGAGGTCTTCTCCAATTTTTCCACGCCTTTGCGATTGGATCTCGGAGAGTTCAATGTCCGCCTGACACTGGACGCGAGCGCTGGCTGGCTGGGTGGCCATTCCGAAGATGCGTTTATCGGCACGCTCGGGCCGAGCCTCCGGGCGCGCTGGGGCCACATTCCGCTGGAACTCGTTTTTGGCAGCAGCCCGAGCTATCTCAGCTCCCATCAATTTGGAGACACGGACATCTCGACGGATTTCCAGTTTTACACCCATGTTGGAATCAATTGGGACATCACTCACCGAATCCAGGTAGGCTACAGTTTCGTGCACATTTCGAACGGCGGCATCGCGGACCCAAATCCCGGACTGCATATGCACATGTTCGGGGTTTGCTGGCTCTTCTAAGTCCCAATTGCGAAATGCCTGATTGAAGGCGAAAGACGCTTGGGCCTACGCTGCGGCCCAAACCTGAGAAGTTTCTCGTATGAAACAGATTTACACGATTCTTTTTGCGATGGCGTTAGGTGGGCTAAACGGGGCGACTCTTTTTGCTCAAACCCAAAATCAGGAAACCCAGCCAGCGCAGCCGCAGGCACAGTCCCAAAGCAGCACCAACCGAACCGCGAGACGAGGTGGTGGGCGCGATCCGAAAATGGATGCGCATTATAAGCTGGGGCCGGACTCGATGCCGCAGGAGGGGGTGCCGAAAGGGCATTTCGATGGACCGAAAGTGATCCAGAGCGAAGTCTTTTCCGGCACGCAACACACTTATTGGGTCTATGTCCCGGCGCAGTACGATCCGGCAAAACCGGCGTCGCTGATTATTTTCAACGATGGGCAGGCGTTTAAAAATGAACCCGGGGATGTCCAGGCGCAGAACGTTCTCGACAACCTCATTTATCGCCGGGAAATCCCGGTCATGATCGCGGTTTTTATTAATCCGGGGCGCCGTCCCGATCAGCCGGAACCATCGCCCTCGAATTGGGGAGATCGCGACACGAATCGCCCCGAGGAATACAACGCCTTGAATGAGAAATATCCGCGGGTGATCGTGGATGAATTGCTGCCCGTCATCCGCAAGGAGTACAATATCTCACCCGATCCGGAACAGCACGCGATCGGCGGGGCGAGTTCGGGCGGGATCGCGGCCTTCACCGTGGCGTGGCATCGGCCTGAGCAATTTCGCAAGGTGTTCACGTTTGTCGGCAGTTTTGTGGATTTGGGAAATAGAAAGGGCAACACTTATCCGGATATCGTTTTGGAAAGCGAAAAGAAACCGCTGCGGGTTTATCTCCAGGATGGCCGGAATGATAATCGCGGGCTATTTGGCCGGCCCGGCGGCGATCCGCACAGCACCGATTGGTTTTACCAGAACGTACGACTGGCCGCGGCTCTCACGAAAAAGGGTTATGAAGTGAATTGCACCTGGGGCATCGGCAATCACGGTCAGAAACAGGGCGGGGCGATCTTCCCGGAAATCATGCGCTGGCTCTGGCGAGATGCCCAGGCCGTCTCGACCGATGCCAATGACTCGGTGGAACGCTCGTTTCGCGTTCCGGCGGGAGAAGCACCTTCGAGCAATTCGCAGGGCGGGACGCAATAGTTCAGGGCGAAATTTGGCCATGCTTAGACCCGCCCGGAAATATTCGGTTTACGATCTACGCCAGCTCAAGGGCCAACGCTGCCTGACTCACGTTCACGTCAAATCTCCCGAAGAAGCCGCGGCGGCCGAAACGGCCGGGATCGACCTGCTCAGTTGCAGCTTCGATTCTCCGGCGTCACAGGCGCGACTGCCGCTGCTCGTGGCGGCGGCGCCGAAAAGTTTCATCTCAGGTGCAACACCGCACGGCCTGGCTTCACCGGAAGAAGCGATTCGAGTCGGCTTTCGCGCTTTGGAACTCGGGGCGAGCTCGGTCTATTGCTCGGCCAGTCCCTGGATGATCGAGGCGATGACGCGCGAAGGTATTCCGGTGGTTGGCCATTTGGGAATGGTGCCGCGCCACGCCACGTGGACGAATGTCCGCGCCATTGGCAAAACTCCCTACGAAGCGAAGCGGCTTTATGACCAAATGAAACGGCTGGAAAGCGCCGGAGCTTACGCGGCGGAACTGGAACTGGCTCCGCACCAGCTTGCCTCCTACTTGTGCCGGAATACTTCGATGCTCCTGATGTCGCTCGGATCGGGGAATGGTTGCGACACGCAATTTCTTTTTTCGGATGACATTCTGGGCGATTATGACGAGCGCATCCCGCGCCACGCGAAAGCCTACCGAAATTTTCTTCAGGAATACCGGCGCCTGCAGGCGGAGCGCGTTGCCGCATTCAAAGAGTACGCTTCAGACGTGAACGACGGCCGTTTTCCGGCGGCGAGCAATCTCGTCTCGATGGATCAGGCCGCCTTGCGGGAAGCCATCGAACAGATCGAGAGAGGCACTTGACGAACGGCTCATTTCGATCTGCGATGGTGACTGCATGAAATTGCGCGCAAAACAGTTCCGGGTGAAGGAGGGCGAAAAACTTAGGCTCGCCAAATGGCCCACCGAAGTCTCGCCTTTTTACAAATCGAAGGATGACTATGAAAAGTGCCTCCGTCAGCATGTGGAGGATCTCTCATCGCGGCAAAACCTTCTTTACGCGCATAACCGTTACGCGCTGCTCATCATCTT
>DASYTB010000013.1:0-3505 GCA_036002705.1 Verrucomicrobiia bacterium | reverse complement strand
AGGGCAAAAGGTCGGGGCCGCCGAGTCCCACTTTCAATTCGCTCGCTTTCTCATAGACGCTGCGCAGGTAATTCGGTCCACCGGTCATGAAGTTGGCGTACTGCATCGCCAGGGACCGGGGAAACGCGCGTTTAAGGATTGCCATGTTCGTAATCACGGCGTCGCGATAGATCTCCGGCGTGAAACCCTTCGGAAAAAGCTTCCCGCTTTCGCCAAAATCAACGGCGGTCTCGGGGAGATTGATTCCTTCAATTTGACCATCAAACTGGCGGCCCAAGGCGAAGAGAAGCTTGTGGAAACGCTCCTGAACCGCTGGATCCCAACGCCGCGCGACCCAGCCTTGCGGGGTAACGTGCAACTCGTCGTCGCGCTCGATAGTGTACTGCAAATCGGCGCCTCCATGGTATCGAGGGTCAGCCAGCAGGTAACGGGGAACGAGAATGTAGTTCGTGCTGAAAGAGGCATCCTGAAGCTGAATGAAAAGCCTCTTCCGCTTCGATTGCAAAAACCGCAGGTCGCTTTCGATATCGCTGAAATCGTAGGCGTCTTTCTGTAGCTCCACCTCGCGCCAGGTATATTTCAGTTGAGCTCCATCGAACGCTTTTGTCGTAAGAAACGCGGGATCCGATATTTTCTCTCTGTCGCGGTTAAAGAACACGTAGTGATGGACACTTCCAGCGCCGGCCGTAAATCCAGAGACGAAAAGGAGAAGCAGGCAGCACTTCAATTGGGCAGAAGCTCTCATTTCCCTAATTCAACGACTTCCTGGCGTTGTCCACAGTAAAAAAACGTTCGGCATTTGGTTAATATTGGATAGTTCCGTTTTGATCGTATCGGCGGTATTGGTGGACGAGACGGAAGAAAAGGCTTTTCCAAAGATTCCCACGGCGCTACATCTCGGGCAGCTCTTTGAAATTTGGGCAGTGACGCCCAAACGAAATTGCAGTCGAATGCAGGGAACCTCGTGAGAATCGAGGGCGGTTACGCCACTGTGATGGGTTACAAACTTCCAAATGCCACTGTTCGCGGTTTGAAATCGCGAGCGGGAAGGCGGAAGTGAGGCTTGAAACCCGAAGCCAGGATATCGGTTCGATTGTGCTCGTCATGATCCGCCAGCAGCTCGCGGAAGCGCGCCTCGGTGGGTCAACTTCTCCGTCAAAGAGAAGGATGAGGCCAGAGCATTGACCGTTTTCAATGTTGCGCAGGATGCCTTCATTCTCGTCTGCCGGAGGGTGAAGGTTTTTTTCTCTTCAGCCTCGGCACTGGTCTCGGAATTAATCGCGCGTCCATTTTCTGGCCGCGCACAACCGAAAGATCAGATGTTAAAGAAGAGAATTGCCGCTCTGGCCCTGGCCAGCGCGCAAATTGCAGCAACAGCTCACGCGGCGGAGAATATCCGTGCGGCCAGCGCGGTCGTTAGTTACCACCCCGGAATCGATTTTGCGGCGGGTTTCACCAACGCCACCGCGGCTCTGGGAGAACCGTCTCGCAACACCCCTGGCCAATTTGGCGGCCCAGTCGATCCGTTTGATCCGCCTTACCTGACTGAGCAAATTGTCTCCATCGGCGTGGGCGGCTCGCTGACCCTCAAGTTCGATTCACCAATCTCGAACAACCCGGCCAATCCGTTCGGCCTGGATTTCATCATCTTTGGCAATAACGGCTTCGTAATTACCAATGGCGACTTCAGCGGGGGCGGCATCACCGATGGTTCGCTCTTCGCCCAAAACACTGGCTCGACGAGAGTTTCCGTGAGCGGCGATGGAACGAACTTTTACCAACTCACCTCCTCCGCGGCGCCCGTCGTGGACGGCTTCTTTCCCACAGATGGCCCCGGCGATTTCTCGATTCCGGTCGATCCGTCTCTTAACCTCCTGGCCTTTGCCGGGAACAATCTGGATGGAATTCGTAATCTTTACGCTGGTTCAGGCGGTGGGACGGCCTTCGATATTTCCTGGGCCCGCGATGCTCAGGGGCAGCCCGTCGATCTCGACTCGATTCAGTTTGTCCGGATTGAAGTGCTGAGCGGCACCTCCGAGGTCGATGCTGTCGCCGCGGTCGCGGCTGGCGCGGGAATCAGTCCCAAACTCGTGGAGAAGCCTTTTGATCAATGGAGTGTTTTTGGCGCCACAAACCTTTTCTCCGAAAACGCAGATTCGGTTCACGTGACCTGGGACTCCTCCCAGACCAACAGTTATTTTTATCTTCCCCTCGGTTTGACTCTTACACGAAGTGATCATTTCCAGCTCACGTTCATTCTGCGGCTGGAGGACATTGCCATCGGCACGACGCCGGGAAAGCTGTCCACGTTTGAAATTGCCAACGGTTTGATCAACCCGACGACTGCGTTTGACCCACAGATGTTTCGCGGGACGGGGGTCGATCCGGTCCATGGCCCGCGCAATCTTCTTGAACTTGATTATTTTCCGGATTCCGGATTTGGGGCGACGGTTTCACCGACGATCGTAACGCACGAGAATGAATTTGGCTACAGCAACAATTTCCCCATCGAGCTGCTAACGAACGTTTACTACAAATTTGAGATGACCTTTACCCCCAGCGATCAAACACTCCGCAGCCGAATATGGACCACTTCGGATACGAACAACTTCGGACCTGCCCAAACTCTCAAGGACCTGTCCTTAAGCAGCAGTTTGAGCGATTTCGCTTTGACCGCGCTGGCCATCTCCAGCTACAGCGACGCGGGGCAGACGTCTGATTTTGCGGGGTCGATTCGAGCGAACGGAACGATCACCGCCTTTCAGCTCACGATCTTTGACCGTCCGTCGCTCGGCATAAAACAGTCAGGCAATCTCATCTCACTGAGCTTTGAAACCGCTGCGGGACAGAAATATTTTGTGGAGGGGAGTGCCGATACTCTCAATTGGGCAGAAGCTGGCGGACCCTACAAAGGCACCGGCGCCGCCGTGACAATCCCAATCCCGCATCCGGAGCGCGGGTATCAGATCTTTCGCGTCCGCGCGCAAGCGCCATGAAGCGAAACCACAACAGAACGGCCTTTAGCCTCGTTGAGCTGCTGGTCGTGATCGCGATCATTGCACTGCTCGCGACTTTATTGCTGCCGGCTCTGGCGCGGACCAAAGAGAAAGCCCGCCAGAGCACTTGCATCAACAACCTTCGCCAACTCGGCCTCGCCGCGCAGCTCTATTGGGATGATCACAATGGCCGCGCCTTTCCTTATCGCGCCTTTGCGACCAACAACGGCGACGTTTACTGGTTTGGCTGGCTGGGGAGGGGCAGCGAAGGCGACCGCGCCTTTGATCGAACGGCGGGTGCACTCTACCCCTATTTAGGAGACAAAGGAGTCGAGATTTGCCCTTCCCTGGATTACCACCTCGCGCAATTCAAGTTGAAAGCGTCCGGCGCGGCCTACGGCTACGGCTATAATCTTCTCCTTTCCCGACCCCTCGCTGAACCTTCGTTTCAGGTCAGCCAGTTGCGCGCTCCCGCCTCAACGGCGCTTCTGGCCGATGCCGCCCAGGTG
>DASYTB010000012.1:0-4360 GCA_036002705.1 Verrucomicrobiia bacterium | reverse complement strand
ATCCATTCCGCCCAAGGAGAGCGCTGATTCAATCGAAAACCCGAAACTTGAGCTCCTGCGGAATTCTCAGACTTTAAGTTTTTTCGACAAGCACGCCGCTCTTTCAGAAATCAGCCACGAGCAACCCGGCAGAGCCCCGCTTCTCCGCGTCCTGGTTCCTTTGAAAGCGAATGAGGACTTCCTTGGCGTGGCCGAGGTGCTGCTCGATGGGCAGAAGGTGGCCGCAAGCTTGTCGGCTTTGGATGGCGACCTGGCGCGATATGCCCTGCTGATTTTCCTTTTATCGGGCGGCATCATTACCGTCTCGCTCCTCACCGCGTTTGGCCGTCTGCAAACATCGAACGATTTGCTCTTTGAAAGGACGCAAAAGCTTCTGCGCGCCAATCATGAATTGACTCTCTCCGCGAAAACAGCGGCGCTCGGAACAATCACAGCCCATCTCATTCACGACCTCAAGAGCCCGCTTTTCGGCCTGCAAAGTTTCGTCAGCGCGCGCGGATCAGCGGAAGAAGAGGATTGGGAAGCCGCCGCTCACAGCGCCCAACGCATGCAAAAAATAATTTCCGACGTCGTGCGAATTCTCCAGGAAGAAAAAACGGTCGAGAATTACGAGTTGTCTCTGGAAGAGCTGCTCTCGATCCTTCAATCAAGCTTTGGCCCGGACGCCCAGTCTCGGGGGGTGCAGTTTGGGGTCGAGGCCGCGGCCGAAGCGACCTTCACGAACCGTGACGCAAATATCATTCTTCTCGTCATCACCAATATCGTTCGCAACTCGCTCCAGGCCACGCCGGGTGGAGGACGAATTTCAGTGAGTGCATGCGAGGAAAACGGCTCGCTTTTTTTGCGGATTTCAGATACTGGACCTGGGTTGCCGCCACACGTACTCTCAAACCTATTTACGCCCTGTCGGTCCACCAAGTCGGGCGGGACCGGTTTGGGACTGGCCATCAGCAAGCAGTTGGCCAGCCAGATCGGCGCTGAACTGACGCTCAAAAAGACTTCGAGCGCCGGCACCACTTTCGAATTGCGCGTTCCCGCGGAGGCGCTGGCGGGCGAACTGGCACTCTCCTGACGGTATGTTGAAGAGATGGTTGGAGAGCGCGCGGGCCATGGTGCCTGCTCTTTTAGCGATTGTCGGTCTGCCTGTGTTCGCTGCTTCCGGTCCAGTCTGGCGCTTTTCCAATCCCAGGCCGCATGGCAACGATATTCTCGAAATGGGGTTTCAAGATGGCGTCGTGTGGCAGGTCGGAGATCGGGGACGGTTATACACCAGCCCGGACCTGGATACCTGGTTTCCACACGAGACAGGCACGACAAAATCTCTTCGGTCGATCACCTTCTTCAATGGCAAGCCCTTTATTTCGACCGCCGAGGGTGGGATTCTTTCGGGAAGTTCGCCGGACACTCTCTCGTTGTTAAACCTCAATACGACGGATTGGCTGGAAGGGATTGCGACCTCGACGAATGCCATCGTGGCAGTCGGAGATAACGGCGCAATTTATTCAACGGCGGACGGGGTGAATTGGGGACGCCGCGGAAGTTTTACCACCTGGCTGCGGAACGTGGCTTACGGAAACGGGAGCTTCGTTGCGGTCGGGGAAAATGGCTTTGTCGCCATGAGCGCGGATGGCAAAAACTGGAACCAGCAAAAAGCGATAACTTCCGCGCATCTCAACAAAGCAGCTTTTTTGAACAATCGCTTCTGGATTTTAGGCGAAGCGGGCGTGCTTTTGACCAACGACGCCCGTAACGTTTTCGCGATGGTAAACCTTGGCGTCACAAACACCCTTTTTGCCATCGCTGGCAATACCAATGAAGTCGTGATCGCAGGCGACTCCGTCGCCCTGCTGGGGAACCTGCAAAACGGCACATGGACTCCTCAGGCTGATGCTTCCACGCCCACTCTCGCACCTCTTTGGCCCTATTATAGCGCAGTTTGGGATGGACGACTCTTTCTGCTCGGCGGACGTAGCGGCATGCAGGTCGAAGGTTATCGAACGAATTCCACGAGTCCGATCGGTTGGTACACCGACACGCAGGCCACCCGCAACTGGCTTTGGTCCGCGATGCGCGCTCCGGATTTCTACGCGGCCGCTGGAGCGGCGGGAACGATCGTGACCAGCCTCGATGGGATTGACTGGACCCAGGAAGTTGTTCCATCCGGCGTCCAATCCGAAGTGCTCCTCGGGATCGGTGGAAACACCAATTTGCTCATTGCCGCGGGCAGCACGGGCACCGTTCTTCGCAGTCGAAACACGTTTACGAACGTCGTTTCAACGAACGCCACCGGCCAACTTGTGACCAACGTGGCGACGTTGTTTGGAGTAATTTGGGACCAGGTCTTCCCCAAATTCACCACCAACGATCTGCAAGCGGTCGCCGCCAATGCGGGAATGTTCGTCGTTGCCGGCGCGAAAGGTTTGATCTTTACGAGCACGGATGGAACCTCATGGCAATCGAGAAAGTCAGGAGTGACCAATTACCTGTCCGGCGCGACGGCGTGGCCGTCGGGCTTTGTCATTGCCGGGGCCAGCGGAGTCATACTCGCCAGCGCCGATGGAATAAGCTGGCAAAAGCACAGCCCTGGAGTAACGAATTGGGTTTACGCGGTGCGTTATGTCGGAGGCAAGTTGATCGCTGTTGGCGAGAACGGATTGATTATGACCAGCACGGACGGAACGCAGTGGCAAACACGCCCCTCCGGCACGGCGGAATGGCTCAACGACGTGACCTGCGTGAACAATATTTGGTACGCGGTCGGCGGTGACGGGATCATCGTCAGTAGTCCAGACGCGATCACATGGAGCGCGAACCAAAGCGGCACTTCGAGGTCGCTTTATGGCGCTGTCACGGACGGTGACCAATTGATCGCCGCGGGCCTGGAAGGAATCATCGTGCGCAGCCAATTGGTTCCCATCACCTCTCCGGTCAATTTCCTCGATTACAATAACGATTACGGCAACGGCTTATTCCTTTTCGGCGGCGTGACCGATCAACGTTTCACTCTGGAAGGCTCGACGGATCTGTCCTCGGGCTGGACTTCGATTGCCAATTTGGAGCTATTAGATAGCAGTGGGACCTTGACCTTTGACCTTCCGAATGATTCGCCGTCGCCAAAATTCTTTCGCACGCGTTTAATCCTTCCCTGAGGATTCGAGAGACAGCCAACTTCTGCGGCGGCGATATCAAGGCCATAAGGAAATAGCTCACGCCCATTGGTCTGTCGAAACGGGGTTAGTTGTGCTTAACCCGCCATCGAAGCCTAAGGGCATTGCCGATGACGACCAGATCGCTCATCCCCATGGCCAGCGCGGAGAAGACAGGACTTACAAATCCCAATACCGCGAGTGGGACCCCAAGGGCGTTATAGAAGAATGCCCAAAAAAGATTTTGTTTGATATTGCGCAAAGTCGCGCGCGCAAGCCCCAGCGCTTCGGGGATTCCCTCGAGATCCGCCTTGAGCAGAATAATATCCGCTGACTCGCGGGCCACGTCGCTCGCGTTGACCATCGCGATTCCCAGATCAGCCTGCTCAAGCGCTGGCGCATCGTTGATCCCGTCGCCCACGAACGCCACACGCTCCCCGCTCTGCTGCAATGACCGGATTACTTCGACTTTGCCTTCGGGCCGAACCTCAGCGCGGATATGGGCGGAAGGAATTCCCACTTGAGCCGCGATGGCTTCGGCCGTTTTTCGGTGATCTCCCGTGATCAGAAAAACTTTCTGCCCGGCCCGTTGCAACGTGCGGATTATCTCGTCCGCATGCGGCTTGGGCGAGTCCTTCAAAGCAAAGATCGCAAGAAGTTCCTTCTCTCGGGCCATCCCCACCAGCGAGGCCCCTGCGCTTGCCCAGCGCGTTACAAATTCATTAGCTCGCTCCAACGGAACTCCATTCTCTTGGAGCCACCGCAAGGAACCAAGCCGATACAGCCCATCGCTTGCCCGCGCTTCCACCCCTGCGCCTCGGACTTCCGCGATCTGGAACCGGTATTCATCACTCACTGGGGCCAGTGACGCAGGATTGGCGGCGGCCAGTGCTTTGCTCAACGGATGGGTTGAACCGCGCGCGAGCAGCGCGGCCATTTCGCTAGCCTTGGGTGAAAACTCCTGCGCGTCAGCGACCGAAAGCTTTCCCTCCGTCAACGTTCCGGTTTTATCAAAGAGAACCGCCGTGATTGTGCCACTCTTTTCGAGCGCCGCCCCATCGCGGATCAAAATTCCCCGTCGTGCCGCCGCATTCGTTCCGGCCATGATCGCAACGGGTGTGGCCAGGCCCATCGCGCAAGGACAGGCGATAATTAACACCGCTGCCGCGTGAAAAATGGCGCCGGAAAGTGGCGTGCCGCTAAAATGGCTGTGC
>DASYTB010000011.1:0-2511 GCA_036002705.1 Verrucomicrobiia bacterium | reverse complement strand
GGCGCGATCCGAGGTCAAGCGTCCGCTCCGGGCCTTACCTTCGACCTTTTGCAATTCATAACAGACCCGCTCAGCATCAGCCTCACGCTTTACCCGTTGTTTTGGTTGACTTGAAGCGCCGCCTCCGTTGATGATCCGTGTAGAAGCATCCCCATTGGGTTTGCCCGCAGTTTATGGACACTTGGACATGATATTACGAGGAAACTGCTAGAAATGAGGCGTTTTAACGAAACATGGGTCCGATTCCCATCACAGCCTCCAATTCTGGTAATCCCGAATTTGGTCCGGGGCTGTAGTGTAATTGGATAGCACGCTGAGCTGCAAAGCTCGGAAGAATCGGTTCGAATCCTTTCAGCTCCACCATTCCGCGGCAACGCAGGCATTCCTATAAGTTCGATTCCGGCTGCTTCTGCTTTTGCGCGGGAGCACCCGTCTCGGAGGAGCGTTGACGCGTCGCTTCGTATAAAAAAATGGCGCCGGCAGTTCCAACGTTGAGCGAATCGACGTCGTTGTGCATGGGAATTGCCACCACCTCGTCGCAGAGGCGCAGAGTCGGCGGGGAGATACCTTCTCCTTCGCTGCCAACGAGAATAATGCACGGTTGCGTGAAATCTGTTTGCCACAAACTCTTCTCGTTCGTGTGAGGATGGGCGGCGACAATCTTAAGGCCGTTCTCTTTTGCCGTCTTCAGGTCGGCGGCGAGCGCGGCGCTTTCAATCACTGGAAATTTGAAGAGCGTTCCCATGGAGCTTCGCACGGCGCGGCGGAGATAGGGGCTGCAACAAGACTCCCCGAGAAGCATGGCATCCACACCGAGGGCGACGCAATTGCGAACCAAGCCGCCGAGATTTTGCGCGTTCGAGACGCCTTCGACGGCCAGAATAAGTAAGCTGCCTTGCGAGCGAACGAGGATCGGTTCGAGCCGGACCGGTGGAGGGACGCGTCCGATGGCGAGGACGCCTTGATACATGGTGAATCCGGTCAAACTTTCAAGGAGCGATTTTTCGGCCGTGAAGGCGCGAATCTGCTTTTCCGGACGGCGGGCCAGAAGGTCGCGGTAGGCTTCGAGCCATTTGGCGGGAAGGAGGAGCGAGATCACTTCGAGATCGCTCTCAAGAAGGCGCCTGACAACCTTTTCCCCCTCCGCAACGAAGATCCCTCGTTGGCGGTGCTCGTATTGAAGGCGCATCGTCCGATACGGCGCCAGGTCCGGGATGTCCAGCGTCTCGACTGGATGGACACTGACCATGCGCTACTTGCCTGGCAGTTCACGGCTGCTCCAGCGTTCGCCCGCGCGCAGAACCCGATGGGACACGCCGTATTGCCGCGCGGCCAGGGTAAATTCCGAGGAACTCGCGGTGTTGAACTCAAACATTTCGAAATGGCAGGGAATGACGAAACGCGCGCCAATATCGCGGGCGAGTTCGGCGGCTTCGCGTCCGCTGAGATTTCCCGCGACGCGGCGCTCTGGCTTCGCGCCATTGATGGGGAGAATTGCGACGTCGATCGGCCACTGCTTGAGTTCGTCCGCTATTTCGGGGTAACGCACTGTGTCGCCGCTGTGATAAACGGTCCATTCGCCGAATTCGACGACGTAACCGAGGAATTTGCAGCGGCCTTGCTCATCCCGCTCGACAGTTTCATGCGCGGCCGGGACACCATGAAAGTTGAAGCCTTTAACGACCGTATGGCGTTTCGCGTCCAAGCCGATCGGCAACTCTGGAACGATCTTGAGCCGATCCGCGACGAAGAGGCGATTCGCCTCGGGAATGACCAGATCCATTTTGGGATTTGTATCGAGCAATGGGATGAGGGTCTCTGCGTCGAGGTGATCCGTGTGATTGTGGGAGGAGGTGGTGATATCGATAAAATCCAGCTTGCGTGGTTCGATCACGAGTTCGGTCATGCGGACGTGGGGTTTGTCCGTGCCAGCGTATTTTTTCGTCAGCGAATCGGATAAATAGGGATCGAAAAGCACATGGCGCCCCTGCCATTCGAGGAGGAACCCGCTTTGACCGAGCCACCAGAGGTGAAATTGGTCCCGCTCCGCGCACGCCCGCTGAACGTCCGCTGTGAACTGTTCATTTTGCAGGACAGGTTTAATCATGGGGTAGAACTGAATGGTTGCAACCGCCGTAGCTCGACAGTAGCTTTTTTCGGTGACGACGACAGTTGAAGCGATTTACGAGCACGGGAAAATTCTTTTGCCCGAGCCGCTCTCGTTGCCGGAAAAATCCCGAGTGCGCGTGACAATAGAATCCGGGGACGAGGAGCGCGAAGAGTGGTTGAAGATTTCCGAAGCTTCGTTGAAAAAAATCTGGGGCAACTCGGCGGATGACGTTTTCAATGAGTTGCTCTCGAAATGAGGTCGTTCTTCTTCCGATTCCGTTTTCGGATTTGACCAGCCGCAAAGTTCGCCCGGCGATTGTCCTCGGGCGGTCGGGTGCAGATTTGTTTCTGGTTCCGATTTCTTCCATGCTTGCGAACACAGATTTTCCGCTGGTCGAATGG
>DASYTB010000010.1:0-4187 GCA_036002705.1 Verrucomicrobiia bacterium | reverse complement strand
AAAAGCATCGGCCCGAGTTCCAAGCCATTAGCCAGGTAATAGCCAGTCGTTGGCCCGAAATTCGAATTCGTCTGCCAGAGGAAAGTTGAAGTCGCCGAATAGAAAAAGTCCCCTATTGAAATCGGCGAACTGGGCGGCGTAAGCCCTCGCGTTCCCGGAATTGCCCCCACGTACTTAATCACATCGGCGGTTTTCTCGCTATCCAAACCTCCGAACTCATAAAAACCGGGTTGCAGCGTGAGAGGTTGAGGCAGCTTAACGACGCGCCAGACTCCAACGGGCACGGCATTGGTCCCTTCGGGGATGCTCAGTCCGTGAACCGGATCTCCTATCAAGGAGGCGCCGAGCCAGCGCTGAAATGGGGGTAGTTCCGGGTCTGCTTGCCACAGGCCAACCTGGAACGCCCGTGTTAGTCCATCGCCATCCTGATCGTACCAACCCACTTCGGTAACGGTAAAAAGCACGAGTAATTGAAAAGTCCAACCCACCATGCCGTCGCCGTGTGATTCGTCGAACCCGAAAAAGCGACTCGGGACGTCCGTGCTCGGATCAATATTGACGATCGGCGCAGCGGGATCGAAATTACTAAAGACTACGGCCCCCTGCCCGCAGGCCGGCTCACCCAAAGCCAAGGCCAAAGAAACCATTGGCATTATCACAATTAGCTTGCCTCTATTACGTCGTTGCAAGGTGTCCATTTCCAATCGTATCACACCGGGGGCAAAAAGCTAACAGACCTCCCTCGCTCCCTTCCTCAGGCCATGCTCCGCTTCGACCGATCCCTAATCCGATTCAGAAACAATAGCACCGTCCCGAGTAGCGCCACGCTGACGGTTGCCGGCTCGGGAACAGAAGCAACAGTAAAGGGCGAACGCATATCTACCAAGGTCGCGGGCGGGGCTTCTATACTGCCGGCACTGCTTGAGAACGCCCCTTCGCCCCATGCCGCACCGGCCTGTAAAGCGGCACCCAATGTCGGATAGTTTCCCACCCAGGCATCAATGAACACAGTTATCGGTTCCCCAGGCGCGATTCCGGGTAGCACAATAACGCTGTGTGTAGGATCGGCGAACAGGCCAGGTCCAACATTGATCCCGCGTGCCGTGCCATCGCTCAAAAGCCAGCTACGATCAAGGACTGGGAGGTTGCCCGGCCCATCGATTCGGAGCAAAAAGTTGATGTCCTGATCCAACAAGCCTCCAGCGCCGCCGGTCGAGAGATACACCTTCCCATCCGGTGCGCCGAGGTTGTTAAATACAATGGTGCCTTGACCATAGCCTGATCCATCAAATCCCAACGCCAAAGCGCCAATCCAGATGAAGAGAATTCGTTTCTTCATTTTCAAAATCTCCTGTGTATAGGTTTTCGTTGTCATTACCATAAGTCAGGGAAACTGTTGAGGGTACTTCATCTCTGACGCTGGGCGACCACGACAGCTCCAAAGCCGGAACGGGAGGGACGCCCAAAGCGGATCCCATATCATCGAGAATTGCGGATGCGATCTCTTGACCGAAAGCGATTATTGAGGAAATCAGTCCCGCTAGAACTGAGATTATCTGAAGGCGGGCCGACGTAACCCCCCCCGGTAAAATTCTCTGATAAAGCAGGTCAAGCCAATGGACAACCGGAAAGCGACTTGGAGTTGGGAAATAACGGGCTTGGTTTTTCATCAGGCTCGCAATTGTAAGGCGCCTTGATATGCCAACAATCAGAAATACCGCTTATGTTATTTTAAGTGAATGCCTGATTCGACAAATTGAAAAAAGTCGGTTTCAAGGTTGTTATGCTACCCCTTCGCCACCACCGCCAAATAATTCCGCTTCCCTTTCCGCAGCAGCAGATATTTTCCAAAAAGCAGATCCTTCGCCGTGAGATGCCGCTGCGCATTGGCTTCACGCACATTGTTGATATTGATGCCGCCGCCTTCGATGTCTTTCCGGGCCTGGCCTTTGGAGGGGCATAATCCAGAGTCAGCGAGTAATTCAACCATAGAAATTCCAGCGCTTTCAAAGCGGGCGCGCGGAATCTCCTTCGTCGGCACCTCGCCGATGATATCGTTGAATGTGCTTTCCGAAATTCCCTCCAATCCGCCGCCAAAGAGAATCTCACTCGCGCGAATCGCCTCCGCCGTGGCGTTCGCCCCGTGGATCATCTCGGTCGCGGCGCGGGCCAGTGCTTTGTGAGCAACGCGCCCTTCCGGCTTGGCGGCGTGCTGCTGTTCCTGTTCACTGATCTCCTCGCGCGAGAGGAACGTGAAGAACTTCAGCATCCGAATCACATCGCGATCATCCGTGCGAATCCAAAACTGATAGAACCGGTAAACACTCGTCTTTTTCGGATCGAGCCAGATCGCCCCCGCGACCGTCTTCCCGAATTTCGACCCATCCGCGTTCGTAATCAGTGGCACCGTCAACCCGAACGCCTGCGCGCCCAGTTTCTTCCGGCAAAGATCAATCCCGGCCGTAATGTTCCCCCACTGGTCGCTCCCGCCAATCTGCAACTCGCAATTGTATTGGCGGCGCAGCTCATAAAAATCGAACGCCTGCAGCAGCATGTAACTGAACTCCGTATAGCTGATGCCACTCTCGCGGTCCTCCATGCGGGCGCGCACGCTCTCCTTGGCCACCATCATGTTCACGGAAAAATGCTTGCCCACTTCGCGCAGAAAATCGAGATAACTCACCGGCGCGGTCCAATCCGCGTTATCCACCAGCCGCGCGGGATTTTTCGCGGCGTCAAAATCCAGAACGCTGCGTAACTGCTTCTTCACCGCCGCGATATTGTGACCCAGCAACTCACGCGTCAGAAGCTGCCGCTCGGCGGATTTCCCGCTCGGATCACCGATCAATCCCGTCGCCCCGCCGGCGACCGCGATTGGCAGATGTCCGGCCAATTGAAATCGGCGCAACGCGAGCAACGGCACCAGGTTGCCCACATGCAGGCTGTCAGCCGTGGGATCAAACCCGCAATACAACGTGATCGGCCGGGCCGCCAACCGCTTGGGCAACTCCACCGTATCGGTGCAATCCGCCAGCAAACCCCGCCATTCTAACTCCTCAAAAACATTCATCGCGCGCGCCCATGAATGCCGCAAACCCGCGGCCCTTGCCAATCAAATGTATCCTCCCGAGTTGTCCTTTCCCGTAAGCAAATCGATCTGTGTGTGACACCAGGGATACTCTTCCCGCGGATCGCCTTTGAACTCCAGGACCGAAGCGATACCCTTCGGGTTCATGCCCACGCTTCGGGACAAGGCTGGGGTCCACTCGGCATTCCTGCATCGCGCCGCGATCCGTGGAGAGTCGCCGTTCGATCAAAAAAGGTTCGGGATTATTTCTCGATCGCGAATTGCCTTGCGCAATTTAAAAACTGTTCGGCGGCTGGCGTAAGCTTTTGGATCCAGGCCGCGCCGACGACGATCGGTTCAGGTGCGGGCGAGAGCGGAATAAGTTTCAGCCGCGGTCCCGATGTGCACTCCAGCGAGCGAGCCACGACAGCCACTCCATTTCCCGTCTCGACCGCTGCAATCAGACTGCTCACGCTGTCGTGCTCTTCCGCGACGCGCGGCTTGAGTTTCACCCTGGCGAACAGGTTCAATAGGAATTTGTAGGCCTCGGGATAATCCTTTCGGCTGTAGATGATCAGCCGTTCGTGCGCGATCTCCTCGATCGTTACGATCCATTTGACAGCCAGTCGATGTTTCGGCGCTACGGCCAGGCAGAGTGTGTCGTGGCCCAGCTCCGTGAACTCGCAGTCGCGAAAAATCCCGCGAGCCGCGCGGACGGTCAAGGCAAGGTGCAGCTTTCCCACGCGCAAGCCCGTCGCCATCTCTTCGCTCGAGCAATCATGTAATTTTACGCGAACCTTTGGCAGGATGGCCTGGAACGCTCGCAACGCCGGCGGCAGAAAGCGCGCCGTCAGTGAGGGCGCATAGCCGACGTGCAATTCACCGGCATCCCCGGCGGCCGCGCGGACGTTTTTCAGGGCCTCCTCAGCCCGTTGCAAAACAGCACGAGCCTCCTTCACGAATATTTTCCCGGCCGGACTCAACTTGACCGATTTGGCCGTGCGCTCGAACAGTTGAATCCCAATCTCGTCTTCCAAATCTCGGATCTGGCGGCTGATGCCAGGTTGCGACACATGAAGTTTCAACGCCGCGCGGGAGACATTTTCCGCTTCGGCTACGG
>DASYTB010000009.1:0-6278 GCA_036002705.1 Verrucomicrobiia bacterium | reverse complement strand
GTGGTTTACCGGAGATCGTGAAGGGCATCCAAAGCTTTGCCCTCGAGCAGAATCACAGGCTGATTGACCTCTCCTATAAACTTCTTGCCTACGAGCGCGACAAGATCGTGCCGGGGGAACCGGCGTCGGAAAGAAAAAAAGAATTACGTTCAGGCTCTGCGCTATTTGCTTGATGCTCTTGGGTTCGCTCTTCGTTCTCACTGTCTGCAAATCGTCCAGATGAGGACTACGAGCTTGCGTGGCTTGCCAAACGTCTAAAAATGTCTCTGGACTCTTTCGAGAATCGAACGACGGAGAAAGAGGCTGACGAGTTTGTGTCGAAGCATTTTCCTGGATGAATGCAGAGCTCGAAGCCCTGCTCAAGGCGCTGCAGGCGGTTTTCGACGCGCGTAATGCCGAGGATGGCAAGGCCCTTTTGACCGTGTTCGAATTGGAACTCGAGGAGTCCGCAAAGGAATTAGCAGTTTTCAAGGATTCTCTCCGCCAGGCTCTGTGCGTTCGCCGTCTGAAATGGATAAAGCCCAACACAAACCTTCCTCGATTCCACCGAAAGCATAAAGCCGCTGGAATGCCGGCTGGAAAATGGCGCACACCACTCAGGGCGAACCGAAGGGAATCGCCATTTTTGTAAACGGCGGAACGTAGCACTGAAGGAGCACCAGCACGCCCACAAGCGCGGCGAGCACGAGGCTGTGGAGGAAAACAAATCGGAGGATTTCTCCCTCACGGCCGTAATAACCGGTCGCCGTGCTGGCGACCACAATGCTTTGCGCATCGACCATTTTGCCCATGACTCCACCCGAACTATTCGCGGCGCACATCAGCACTGGGTTAATTCCCGTTTGTTCGGCGGTGATTCGCTGCAAACTCCCGAAGAGAACATTCGAGGCGGTATCCGAGCCGGTAAGCGCCACGCCCAGCCACCCGAGGAGGGTGCCGAAAAAAGGATAGAGCTTCCCGGTTTTGGCCAGCGCCAGGCCGAGCGTTGCATCGGTGCCGGAATATTTTGTGACGTATCCGAGGGAAAGCATCGCGGCGATGGTGACGAGTGAAAAGCGCACGCGATAGATCGTCTCGCCATAGGCCCGCAGCAACTCTCGCGGAGAAAATCGCATAACCAGGCCCGCGATAATCGTGGACACCAAAATTCCTGTGCCGGTCGCGGAGAGCCAGGCCAGGGCATAAACCGCCTCTTCCGGCGTTTGTTTCGGCACCACCGGCGGCATGCGGAAGACCAGTTTGTGCAAATGCGGAACTTCGAATTTGAAAATCGAGACTGAATCGAGGAAGGTCTTAAATTTCGGCAACCCCCACAGGAACACCAAAAGTGTCAGTAGAACCCATGGAACCCAGGCCTGAACGACGAGGCCCGATGTCGCCCGGTCCCCTTCCGTCGCAGGCTTTGGTGTTTCCGTTTGATCGTGTTTCCAAATATCTTTCGGGCGCCAGACCCGTAGCAAAAGAAGCAGCGCGATAATCGAGCAGAGCGAAGCGATGATATCGACCAACCACGGCCCGTGATAATTCGAGACGAGGAATTGCGGGATCGCAAAACTCAGCCCGGCCACGAAAGCCGCCGGCCAAACGCCAAGCATTCCGCGAAACCCAGCAAATGCGCAAACCACCCAAAACGGAATGATCACAGAAAAAAACGGAAGCTGCCGGCCCACCATCGCGCCGAGAGTCTGCTCGCCCAGGCCCGTCACTTTGTTCAAGGCGATGATTGGTGTGCCAAGCGCGCCGAAAGCCACGGGCGCGGTATTCGCGATCAACGAGAGCCCGGAAGCGAGCAAAGGCTTAAACCCGAGTTGAATGAGGATCGCCGCCGTCACCGCGACCGGCGTGCCGAAACCGGCCGCCCCTTCAAAAAACGCCCCGAAAGAGAAAGCGATCAGGATCACCTGAATTCGCGGGTCCGGCGCAAGACCCGCCAGGCTTGAGCGCAACACGGAGAACAAACCCTTTTTAACGGTGAGATGATAAAGAAAGATCAAATTCAGAATGATCCAGCCAATTGGAAACAAGCCATAGGCCGCGCCATAAATGGCCGTGGCCAGTGCGGCGCCAGGCGGCATTCGGTAAGCCAGCAGCGCAACTCCCAGCGCGCTCGCCAGCCCAATCAACGCCGCTCGGTGAATTCGAACTTCGAAAATGGCGATCAGCGCCAGGAGAATCACCACCGGAACCGCGGCCAGCGTCGTGGAGAGCCAGACGTTCCCGAGCGGATTGTAGTTCTGCAGCCACTCCATACTATTCGCGCGGCTGCACGGAACTGCTGATCCAGTTCAAATATTTTTCGCTACCCTCGTTCAGATTAAAGACGATTATTTCCGGCGTATCGTAGGGATGATTGCGCACGACACATTTCTCCAATTCCGCCAGCCTCGACTTTGCGGTTTTGAAGATGATTAGCACCTCCGTACTTGATTCGAGTTTCTCCTGCCACCAGTAATGGGACTCGATCTTGGGGACGAGATTCGCGCACGCTGCCAGGCGATCGGTCAGCACGTTCATGGCTACCTTGCGCGCCACGGTCACGCTCGGCGCCGTCACAAACACGCAAACGTGGTCTGCTGTCGAGTGCATTCGCGGGCTAGTAGGGCAAAGCCGGGCGACCCGAACAAGACTTTTCTCTTTTGAGCGGAGCGCGGACATTTCTGTCCGCGTGAACCATAGAGGAAGTTCCACGCCGCTACGGCGGACAAGAATGTCCGCGCTCCGTTGGTTCGTTTTTTGAATCCGCCAACGGCTCAATCGCTAATCAGCCCAGATCCTTTGCCAGGGCAACGAACTGGTCCAGGCTAAGCGTCTCGGCTCGAGCTTGCGGCGAAATCCCCAAATTATTTAGGGCCGCATCGACTCGCTCCGTCGGCCACTGTCTTTTCAGAAGCTTGGCCATCATTTTGCGCCGTTCGCTGAACGCGAGTTTTACGACGCGCTGAAATAGAGGAACCAGTTCCGCCCCGATAAGTTCGCGTTCGCGACGGCAGAGCAGCACGCAAGCGGAATCCACATCCGGCGGCGGGAAAAAGGACCCTGACGGAATTTTGAACCATTCCCGCGGTTCGTAGCGCAGTTGCATGAACAAAGAAAGCTGGCCGTAATGACCGTCGGCCGCGGACGCGGCGATTCGTTGCACAACTTCCAACTGCAGTGTGGCGACAATGACTCGAGGCGGGCGCGCCGCGAGCGCGAGTTCTACGAGAATCGGCGAACCGACCGAATACGGCAGATTGGAAATTAATTTCCAGTCAGTCCAGTCGCGTTCCGTTTTTTTTAGAAACTCCAACGCGTCTGCGTGCAACAATTCGAAATTGAAATTGGCGCTCCAACGGTCCCGTAACACCTCACAAAGCCGGGCATCTTTCTCAATCGCCAGGACGTGCGCCCCCGAGCGAAGCAGCGATTCCGTTAACGGACCCAAGCCGGGACCAATCTCTAGAACTTTGTCGCCCGCGTTGACGCCGCCCAGCGCGATGATCTTCTGAATCTGATTTTGATCGTGAAGAAAAATCTGTCCGAGCGATTTCGTGAGCTGAATGCCTCGCGAACCGAGCAACTCGCGCATCTCAGAGAGTTTCATAGCGCGGCGATTTCCTCGGTCAAGGCCTTAACGCTCGATTTAAGCTGTGCCGAGGTGATGGTCAAAGGCGGCGTAAAGGAAATCACATTCGCGTGCTCCCCTTCCGGAAGAAAAATGAACCCGCGCTGGAGAAGCACCTTTATCAGGCGAAGGGATGCCGAACTGGCTGGCTTTCCAGCCCGGGTGCGAATTTCCAACCCCGCCATCAAGCCCAACCCGCGCGCGTTCAGTCGCAGTTTGTCCGACCGGATCAACCGCAGCATCGAAAGCAGCTCCGCTCCTTTTTCCGCAGCGGCCGCCACGAGACTACGGCGCTGGATTTCGTGGATATTCGCCAAAGCCATCGCACAGCCGACCGGATGCCCGAGAAAAGTGCTGGTGTGGATTGCCTCCCCGCTCGAAGCCGGCCACGCCGCGTCCATCAGGTCGGCCCGCCCGACACACGCCGAAAGAGGGAAGCCGCCCGTGAGAGCTTTTCCGAGGCAAATGATGTCGGGCGCTACATGGCTGTGCTCGCAGGCGAACCAGCGCCCCGTGCGGCCAAATCCGCTGTAAATTTCATCCAGGATGAGCGGAACGTTGTGATCGTCGCAAGCGGCACGCACCGCTTTTAAGAAACCGGCGGGCGGAACTCGAATTCCCCCCCGCGCCTGCACTGGTTCTACAAGCACCGCACCAAAACGTCCGCGCTCCAGCGCTCCGCGCACAGACGAAAGCGCTGCGTGGAGTTCGCTCTTACTCGCAGGAAAATCCACAAATGTTGCAAACTCGCGAAGCTGGCGGCGAAACGGGCTGCGAAAATGTTCGCGATGCGTCACGTTCAGAGCCCCATAACCCAAACCGTGATAAGCCCCTTTGAACGCGATTACTCGTGCCCGGCCCGTGAGAAGGAAGGCGCTCTTCAGAGCGGCTTCGACCGCTTCAAAACCGGAATTGGTAAAAATCGTTTTCCCACTCCCCTGCCCCCACCGCTCAAAGGTGATGCGGCTCAATTCGCGCGCCAGTTCCGCTTTGAGCGCGTGCGGGTGCACATCGCCCATCGCGTGCAGGAGTTCACCCATCTGTCTGCGTCCGGCTTGAACCACGCGTGTATTCGCGTGGCCCGCCACCGCCACTCCGAAGGCCGCGGTCAAGTCGAGGTACTTGCGGCCCGACGACTCATCCCAAACGTGGACTCCGCTGGCTCGCTTCCACACAATGGGCCAGCCGCCCTCCGGATCGATGAAAGTCACGTTGCGCGATTCATAACGTTCCAGCAGATCGAGCGTGCGAGAGAGCCGGGACGGTTCTCTTTTTGCCGACGGAGCCTTTTCCTTTGCGAGCGTTAACGCCCACCGCTGGCTTTCGTGCGAAAGCCGGGACAAAGCCTGCTTCACCGGGAGCCACTGCAATTCGTGATCAACCTCCTTTGGAACTGTGGTCTGCGAGGCACGCACGGAGGCCAAAAAAAATGTGCAACGCTTTCGGTAATGCCTCCGCTCCTCAACGAAAAAGACCAGCTCGTCCGCCACGCCAAGGGATCTCCCGACCGAGACTCGAAGACCGCATTCTTCCATCGCCTCCCGTACCAAAGCATGCTCCGCCGACTCGCCCGGCTCCTGTCCGCCGCCCGGCAGAAAAGCGCCTCCCGGCGTGAGAACCACGGCGATGCGCCCGTCCTCGTTAAAGATCACTCCGTAGCCCCCCGGCCGCGGGATATACCGCGCGCGCGGCTCGCGAATTCCGAACTGAGGCACGATCGATTGGTGCCGCGTCACTCGTCCCTCCATCGGCCCGCGTTTCCCAGTCCGAGCCATCACACGCCCCGCTGCTCCGGTTGCCAGATAAACTTGTGCATCTGCAGTTGAAACCGCACCGGCAAAGCGTCCGCGATAATGCTCTCGACCAACTCCAATCGCGAGATCGCGTGCTGCCCCGCGGGAACCGCTTTCAATGATTTATCCTGTTGTTCCGGCTTGAGCGGAGAGACCCAGGAAAAAAGCACCGGGCAAACGTCGTTCAACCTGAACCGCTCCATCTGTTCTTTCGCCCAATCGTAATCCTCGCGCGTGCCGATCACGAACTTCACTTCATCTGCCGCCCGCAAATGCTGGATATTCTCGTAGCGATTTCGTTCGCATTCCCCGCTGCTCGGACACTTCAAATCCATAATCCGACGCACCCGCGAATCGACTTCCGAAATATCCAGCGCGCCGCTTGTCTCGATGAGCACGGTAAAACCACCGTCGCACAAGGCCCGCATCAGCGGCAGCGAATTGCGCTGCAAAAGCGGCTCACCTCCGGTCAATTCGACGAACGGAAGTTTGTGTCCAAGGTGATCGCGTTTGTATTTCGACGCGTGGTCCTGTACGGCTTCCAGAATCATCGCAATGTCCATGCGCCTCCCCTCCTTGAACGCGTATGCCGTGTCGCAATAAGAACAGCGTAAATTGCACGCCGTCATTCGAATGAAAACGCAAGGCAAGCCCGCAAAGGTGCTTTCCCCTTGCAAACTCAAATAGATCTCATTGACGACCAGCGCCTCGGACATTGCGGCAAATTACGGGGAATTTTAGAAGGTGTAAATTGTCCTAAGTGGGAGATTCAGAGCAAAGGTACCTCAACCGCGTGGCTCTTCCGGCGATGAAATCGCTGCTCAACAAGGCTGGGCCGCGGCCGATGCATGAACACCGCTCCACCCCCTCCAGGCTTTGGG
>DASYTB010000008.1:0-8252 GCA_036002705.1 Verrucomicrobiia bacterium | reverse complement strand
AATTTGATTTTCAAATTGCTAAAATCGAACAATAATGGGTCATGCCAGAGCTTCCGAGAACAGGGGAGAAACTCTATCGTGGCATTCCTGTCTCTGGCGGGGTTTGCCGCGGTCCCATCTACATTGTAGGGGCTTCGGACGACTGCGTTCCGCATCGCGCCATCAAACCGGAGGAAGTCTGCGCCGAGCTCGAGCGGCTGGAACGCGCCCTCATTCAAACTCGCCACCAGATCCTGCAAGTCCAGCGCCAGGTCGAGGAAGCCATGGGCGCGGGCGACGCCAGCATTTTCGACGCGCACCTGCTCGTGCTTGAAGATCAAACCCTGCTCGATGAAGTCACCCGCCATCTCGAAGAAAAAAAGGTCAACGTCGAAACCGCCTTTCGCGCCGTGGCCGATAAATACGCCGCCACCTTGGCTCGGATCGACGACGATTATCTCCGCGAGCGCGCGTCCGACCTGCGTGATGTCAGCGCCCGCGTTTTGAATAATCTTCTCGGACGGAGTGACTTCGCTTTGGCCGGTCTGAAAGAAGGCTCCATCATTGTCGCCCACGATCTCACTCCATCCGCGACCGCGCAGCTCGATAAATCCGTCGTTCTTGGATTTGCCACCGACGTCGGCGGCAAAACCTCGCACACCGCCATCATGGCGCGGGCCTTGCAAATCCCGGCCGTGGTAGGCCTGAAAGATCTCAGCAAAAAAATCAAAGAGGGCGCCACCGCTTTGCTCGATGGATTTAATGGCATCCTGATCGTCAACCCGACCGACCAAACGCTTTACGAGTATGGCCAACTCGTCCAGAAGCAGGTCGATCTCAAAGAAAAGCTCAAGGATATCGTTCACGAGCCCGCCATTACTCTCGATGGCAAGCGAATTACCTTATCTGCCAATATCGGCCAGCTCTCGGATGTGGCCGATGTTCAGCAGGCCGGGGCGGAAGGCGTGGGCCTTTTCCGCACCGAATATCTCTTCCTTAACCGGGAAACTCTTCCCACCGAGGAGGAACAATACGCCGCTTATTGTCAGGTCGCCGCCGCCCTTAAACCCAACCCGGTGGTCATTCGCACCCTTGATCTCGGCGGGGATAAGTTCGCCGCCAGCCTCAACATCCCCTCCGAAGTCAACCCGTTCCTCGGCTGGCGGGCCATCCGCCTCTGCCTCGAAGAAAAGGAAATCTTCCGTTCCCAGCTTCGCGCCATCCTGCGCGCAAGCGTCGAAGGAAACATCAAAATGATGTACCCGATGGTTTCGTGCCTGACCGAATTCGAAAAGGCGAGCGAACTCGTCACGCAGTATCGCGCCGAACTCGAACAGGAAGGCGTCTCCTACGATCCCCAGATGGAAATCGGCGTCATGATTGAAATTCCCGCCGCCGCCCTCATTGCCGATAGCCTCGGCAAACGGTCCAGATTTTTCAGCATCGGCACCAATGACCTTATTCAATACTCACTCGCCGTGGATCGATTGAATGAGAAGATTGCCCATCTTTACGAACCGGCTCATCCCGCCATTCTCCAATTAATTCATATGACGACTCAAGCGGGTCGGAAAAACGGAATTTGGACCGGTGTTTGCGGCGAAATGGCCAATGATCTCACGATGGTGCCGCTCTTGCTTGGCCTCGGTGTGGATGAACTCAGCGTCGCGCCGAGCTACGTGCCCCAGGTGAAATTCCTCATCCGCCGCTTAAAGCATTCCGCCGCCAAAGAACTCGCCGATTGGGCCTTGCAATGTGAATCCGGCGCCACGATTTTAGAACGCGCTCAAGAGTTCGTCCGTCAGGTGGCCCCGAGCCTCTTTGAAAACAATACCTGAACCGCCTTGTAGCGGCGTCTCGTAAGAGCGCCGCTGTTGCGCTCCAGCGGTTACCGTGGGCTAATGCGGTTTACGCGAATCGTCGCAAGAAGGCTGGACAATCGCCCAATTTTCCGCGGCAAATGAAGAAGAAAGACCAGCCATCCCAATCGCCCCCAACGCGAGACCCAAGAGTCTCTCCCTGGATGCCGGTCTTGCTTATCGTCGTGCTCCTCGGTTTGGTTACATTCGCGCAAAAGGGGTTCAAAAAAAACGCCGCTCGGGAGAACTATATACAGCGCGCCGTGGGCGATCTCACCTTTAACAAGGATGTTGCTCCGATCATTTCGAAAAACTGCTCCGGCTGTCATCGTCCCGGCCAGCCTGCCCCCTTCGCCTTGATCTCTTACGCGGACGTGAAAAAGCATGCGTCAGACATCGTGAAAGTCACGCAGCGCCGCTACATGCCACCCTGGCCACCCGAGTCCGGACATGGCGATTTCGTGGGCGCACGGCGCCTCACCGCGAACGACCTTGGCATTCTTCAGCAATGGGTCGCCGAAGGCGCCCCCGAAGGCAAACCGGAGGACCGTCCCCCCAAGCGCGAATGGGCTAGTGACTGGCAACTCGGCCCTCCTGATCTGGTGGTCTCGATGCCGAAGCCCTATGAACTGCCCGCGGAAGGCCGCGACGTTTACCGCAACTTCATCGTCCCGGTGCCCATCACCGCGCGCAAGTACGTGCGCGCGCTCGAATTTCGCCCCGGCAATCCGCGTGTTGTTCACCACACATTCATCCGCATGGATCGCACCGGCAAGGCCCGCCAACTTGAAGAGAATGAGAAGGCACCCGGGTTTCCGGGGATGAGTATTTCCGCTGAAGTGCCCGGTGGTCATTTTTTAAGCTGGCAGCCCGGACGCGGCGCTTCTGAACTCCCGCAAGGCCTCTCTTTCGAACTCGATCCGGGAAACGATTTCATCCTTCGCATGCACATGAATCCAAGCGGCAAGCCCGAGCAGGTGCAGGCGATGATCGGCCTCTATTTCACCGATCAACCACCCACCAACAGTTGCCTGCGGCTCCTGCTCACCTCCACCTGTATCGATATTCCTCCTGGGGCGACAAATTATCTCGTCCACGACGACTACCGGCTGCCAATCGATATCAATCTCATCGCCGTCCTGCCCCACGCGCATTATCTCGCAAGAGATATTCGAGCCACCGCCACGCTTCCCGACGACACAGTGAAATCCCTCCTGTGGATCAAGGACTGGGATTTCAATTGGCAGTCCGATTATCGCTACAAAGTTCCCGTTTTCCTGCCGCGCGGCACGGTCCTTTCGATGAACTTCACCTACGACAATTCCACGAACAATCTTCGCAATCCCAATCAGCCGCCCAAGCGGGTCGCGTCCGGCGTCCAGACGAGCGACGAAATGGCCGAACTCTGGTTTCAATTCCTGCCCGCGACGCAAGGCGATGTTTCTGTTTTCCAGAATGACTACGGATATAAAACCAAGTCGCGCCTTATTGCAGAAACCGATTTTGCGCTGAAGAAGAATCCTGCGGACCCAGCCGCGCTCGCCGGCAAAGGAATGCTTCTCTGCGGCGAAGGGAGGTACGACATGGCCGAGCGTTCCTTCCGCGCTGCGTTAAGGTCCGACCCAAACCACGCCCGCGCTCACTACGGCCTCGGTCTGGTCTTCCGAAAAAAAGAGAAACTGCGTGAAGCCCGGATCGAATTCGAAAAAGCCTTGCAGTCCGACCCGTGGGACTACCAGGCGCACGGCAATCTCGGCATGCTCGCTCTCGAAGCCAATGACCTCGATAACGCTGAAAACCATTTCAAGGAGGCCCTGCGCCTCAACCCGGACGACGTTTTCGCCCGCGACGGCTTGCGCGATACGCTACAAGCCGGCTCTCGACGCCGCTGATCTCCCAAGACGGGAATCCATGCGATAGCCGAAAGGGGACAGTTCCAAGGGCGTTTCGCACTTGAGAACTTCCGAGACCAGAGGCTATGTTGGTGATATGGGAATGGCGGTTTTTCCAGAATGGGTTCAGTCGCAAAAGCTCGTGTCCGAACTGGGTGAGCGGCTCGGAAGAACTTTATCCGACGAAAGCGCCAAAGCCCTCTTGGAACTTAAGATCGAGGGACCGTCGGACGAACGTCTAAAGGATCTCGCAGACAAGGCGAATGAAGGGTTGTTGTCGCGGGAAGATTTCGCCGAGTATGAGACGTACGCACAACTGCGGGGACTGGTAGCGATCTTGCAATCCAAGGCTCGACTCCGGCTCGGGCGGCGTGTCGCCAAATGACCGACCACGAAAGGGCCGCCATACGGGACCGTGCTCGAGCGCGATGCGAATATTGCCGGTTGCCGGACTTTGCGCTTGGTCCAACAGATTTCCACGTCGAACATATTATTGCTCGAAACATGGCGGATCCCATGATCTGGCGAACCTCGCGTGGGCTTGTATTTTTTGTAACTTGTATAAGGGTCCGAACCTCGCCAGCTTCGATCCGGATACCGGCGACCTGACCAGGCTTTTTCACCCTCGCCGGGATCACTAGCCGCAGCATTTTCGGATCGAAAACGATCGAATCGTCGGCTTAACGGCTGTGGGACGTACTACCGTTTGGCTCCTGGAGATTAATTCGCCAATTCTAACGACTTTACGGGCGAGCCTTGTTGCGGAAAGAAAATTTTAGAGTCCAGCCCATTGAATCCATGGCTGCCTTCCGGCCGGCGCAAAATTAGCTGTTCGCATTGCTTGCAGGGGTTATCCCCGGTGGCTACATTGTCTGTCTGTTCGTATGACGTTGACTGAGAAAATTTTGGCGCGCGCTTCCGGCAAGGCGCGGGTTTCCGCGGGTGAGAATGTCTGGGTGAAGGCGGACATTCTGATGACCCACGATGTTTGCGGTCCCGGCACCATCGGCGTTTTCAAACGCGAGTTCGGCCAGGACGCGAAGGTTTGGGACCGCGACAAGGTCGTGATCATTCCCGACCACTACATCTTTACCGCCGATTCGAAATCGAACCGCAACGTCGATATTCTGCGCGATTTCGCGAAAGAGCAGGGCCTGCCTTACTTCTACGATGTCATTGATGATCCGAATGGCCATTGGGTCTTCGATCCCGCGAAGGGAGCCTTGAAACGGCAATATGGCTCGAATTTCGCCGGCGTTTGCCATACCGCCTTGCCGCAGAAGGGACATACCCGACCCGGCGAAGTGCTGTTCGGCACCGACTCCCACACCTGCATGGCGGGCGCCTTTAACGAATTTGCCACCGGGATTGGGAATACCGACGCAGGCTTTGTCATGGGCACCGGCAAATTGCTCATCAAAGTGCCCGAGACGATGCACTTCCGCCTCGAAGGGAAGATGCAACCGGGCATCATGGCCAAAGATATTATCCTGCACGTCATCGGACAGATTGGCTTTGACGGCGCCACTTATCGCGCGATGCAGTTTGATGGCCCGGGCGCATCAACCTTGTCGATGGATGACCGCATGACCATCGCCAACATGGCTATCGAAGCCGGTGGAAAGAATGGAATTTTCGAGTTTGACGCACAAACGCAAGCCATGGTCAATTACCGTTGCAAGCTCAACGGCACGAAAAGCACTTATGACCCGGTCGAACGCGACCGCGACGAAAAGTTCATTTATGAACTGGTGGTCGATCTTTCAAGACTCGAGCCGACGGTGGCCTGCCATCCTGATCCAGGTAATCGGAAGTTGGCGAAAGAATTGAACGCGGTGAAACTCGACCGCGCCTATATCGGCTCGTGCACGGGCGGGAAAACGAGCGACTTTCTCGAATTCGCGCGCGTTCTGAATGGCCGCCGTGTCAGCATCGATACCTTTGGCGTCCCGGCTACGCCGGAGATCGTGCAGGATTTGCAAAGCGCCCGTTGGGGCGAAAAGACCGTCTGGCAGATTCTCGTCGATGCGGGCGTGCAGATGACCGAGAATGCCGGTTGTGCCGCTTGCCTCGGCGGTCCGGTGGATACGTTTGGTCGTATGAACGTGCCGCTGAAATGCATTAGCGCGACCAACCGGAACTTTCCGGGCCGGATGGGACACAAGGAATCACAAGTCTTCCTCGCCTCGCCGGCGACTGTCGCCGCCAGTGCGCTCACCGGACGCATCACCGACCCGCGCGAATTTCTTTCGTGATCAGAAACCGCCTGTGATTTCCGAAAGCCCCCAGGTCTTGGAGTGCGCCAGTCCTCTGGCGCTTTTCGTTTCATCCGACCGAGGAGAACTACCGCGGTTCAGGACGGTTTCGCGCCAAAGCAAGCTCCGTGGAAAGTAGCGCCACCAACTTAACCCCCGGCGCCGATTCACCCGGCGCGTCTTCGCCATCTGCTCGCCGCTCCAGCCGGTCCGAGCGAACGCGGGCGATTTTTGCGGATCGCGAAGCGATCGACAAGTTTTGCGAGAAGGGCGTGCTGGGCTCTGTCCTCGCGATCCTCCTTTTCGCGCCCTTGGCCATGGGCGCGGTTCACAATTCGCAATTTGTCGTGCTCCTTGGGTTAGCCTTACCGCTCTCCGCATTTTGGCTCGTGCGCATCTGGGTCCGGCAGCAGTACCGGTTTTTGCTTCCACCCTTCGCCTGGATTGTCCTGGCCTTCACGGGTTACGCGATCTGGCGTTACACATGGTCGGATATTGAATTCACGGCGCGTCTGGAGGTGCTGCATATCCTTCTCTACGCCCTCATGTTTTTTGCCGTTCTCGATAATCTGTCGCGCCAGGAAAGCATCCAATTTCTCCTCTTCGCCCTGATCGCTCTCGCGACCCTGAACGCCTTCTATGGGATTTATCAATATTGCAGCGACAGCAAACATGTCCTCTGGTACCTGCGCCCGGCCGTGTATCGCGGCCGTGCTTCGGGTACTTACGTTTCGCCCAATCATTTCGCGGGTTTCCTCGAGATGCTTCTCCCCGTCGCGCTGGCTTACACCATCACCGCCCGGCACAAGCCGTTGACCAAGGTTTTTCTCGGTTACGCCGCGCTCGCGATTCTCGCGGGAATCGGCGTGAGCGTTTCGCGCGGCGCTTATCTGGCGGTGGGCATTTCCCTTTTCGCCTTTTTTGTCGTGATGCTCTTCAGCCGCGATTTTCGCCTTCCGGCGGCGGGCATTCTTATCCTTCTTCTTGTCGCGGGTTCCCTCTCGGGGATGCGCTCATGGCAGGCGAAAAAGCGTTTTGCCGGGCTTGAAGAGGCCCAAATCCGGCTGAAGTACTGGGAGCCTGCCGTGGAATTGTGGAAGCAAAATCCGTGGTATGGCGTTGGCCCCGAACACTATGATTGGCGTTTTCAGCCTTGGCGCTACTGGCAAATGCAGGGCCGTCCCTACTACGTTCATAACGATTATCTTCAAACCGTCACGGAATATGGCGCTGTCGGCGGGGGCCTCGTTGCCCTTGGCTTGATCCTCTTTGGCTGGGGCGTTTTCAGAACCTGGAAGTACGTCCGCCGGACCAATGAAATCGCGACCAAGCCGAGCAACCGCTCAGCCGTCGTTTTTGGATGTTCGGTGGGGCTTCTCGCGATTTTGATCCATTCGGCTGTCGATTTTAACATGCACATTCCGGCCAATGCGTTAATTGCCGTGACGCTGTTGGCGATTGTCACGTCGCATCTTCGCTTCGCCACGGAACGTTATTGGTTTAATCCGGGCGTCTTTGGGAGGTTGCTTGGCACCGCTTTGATCGCTGGAACCATGTGCTATTTGGGCTGGCAACTGTCTCATCTTGGACCGGAAAGCTATTTGCTGAGAAAGTTTTACAGTAAACCGGCCACTTTCGAAAACGGCATGGCCACTCTAAAAAGGGCCTACGCCGACGAGCCGCGGGATGGCGATGTTGCTTACGAGATCGGCGAGCGCTTGAGGATCAAGGCTTTCGAGGCCGACGATGGCTGGGAACAGTTGACGCACGAGGCCATTACGTGGCTGGAACGCGGAATCCAGCTAAACCATTGGAACGCCTTCGCTTATGTCAGTCTTGGGCAGTGCTATGATTGGCTTAACCAACCCCGGAAAGCCGCCGATTACTTCGAGAAAGCGCTGTCGCTCGACCCGAAGCAGCACTATGTGCTTAGCATGTATGGCTGGCACCTGTTCCAACTCGGTGAGCTGGAACGCGCTTACAAGTATTTTAAGGAATCTTACGTTTATTACCGCAATGACAATCCCGTCGCCGAAAAATACATGAAAATAATCGAAACGAGGCTTGCGGAGCAGGGTAAAAAACCGTAAAACATCATCAACAGGACGGTTCGGGACGTGGATTAATGAACCAAAATAGGGATTGACAAGCTTTCACAAGTTTCTAAACTGACGCAGGAAACAAAAAACCAGGAGCAAAAAAAACTATGACACTAGTTGGAGGTATAAAATCTTTCGGGCTCGCTGTCGCCTGTGCTGCCTTCCTCA
>DASYTB010000007.1:0-10478 GCA_036002705.1 Verrucomicrobiia bacterium | reverse complement strand
ATTACGGTCAAGGACACGACCGCGCCGAAGATCACGGGCGTGGGTGGTCCGCTCACGATTGACTGCAGTGCCCCATTGGCCTTCAGCACGCCGACGGCCTCGGATGATTGCAGCGGGGTTGCGAGCCTCACCTCCAACGATATGCGGACGGATGGAAATTGCGCGGGCAATTACAGCATCACTCGCACCTGGACCGCGATCGACAACTGCGGCAACACGAGCACGGCCAGCCAAACGATTACGGTCAAGGATACAACGCCACCCGTCATCAGTGGCGTGGGTTCGAATAAGAGCATCGAATGCCCGGCCTCGCCGAGCTTTAGCAACCCGACCGCGACTGACAATTGCGCCGGCACGGTGAGCCTAACTTACGCCGACTCTAAGACCGCCATCTGCGGCAACTCATATAAGATCACTCGCACGTGGACGGCGAAGGATGTTTGCGGCAATGTGAGCACGGCCAGCCAGTGCATCACGGTTACGGACACCACGGCGCCCGTGATCACCTGTCCTCCAGGCAAGACGTTGGCCTGCGGCTCGGATAGCTCGACCGCGAACACGGGGACGGCCACCGCGACCGATAATTGCAGCGCGGTCGCGAAGATCACGATCACTTATTCGGATAGCGTCACCGTCAACGCCTCGGGTGACACGGTGATTACGCGCACCTGGAAAGCGGTTGATGAATGCGGCAATGCGGGAACCTGCACTCAAATCATTACCGTGAAGTCGGGTTCCTGCGAACCAGGCTCGTTCAACCTGGCCGGAAACAGCTATACGACCGGCACGGCTGGAAATGTGCGGACCTTTACTACGGCCAACGGCGTGAATGTGAAAGTCACTGCCTTCAGCCGCACTTATGGCACGAGCGGCACCTGGGCTGCGGCCTACCTCGGTTCGTACTCAGGTGGTCTCGGTGTTACGGACACAGGAGAAGACGGCTCGGCGCCAAATCACACCCTCGATAACGTGGGACGAAATGACTTCCTGCTCTTCGAATTCGACCAGGTGGTGACGCCGAGCAGCGCGGTCCTGGGCTACGTCAGTGGCGACAGCGACATGACGATCTTTATCGGCACGTTCAATAATCCTTACGCGAATCACCTCACGTTGAGCGATTCCTTGATCAGCCAGTTCGGCTATACGGAAGATAATAACGCCAGTGATGGCAATCTGCGCACCGCTAATTTCAACGCTGGGGGCGTTTCAGGCAACGTGTTGGTGATCGCGGCTTCGCTCAGCGACACTACGCCGGATGATTACTTCAAGGTCCAGACCCTGGGCATCTGCAAGCCGACCTGCACGCCGCCCATGAGCGTCTGCGTCCACAAAGCGACCGTGGGCGAGTATTGCTCACCCGGTCCCAGCAATCCATTGAATCATGCGATGTGGCTGCCGGGAATTGGGACGGACTTTGACTTCATTCCGAATCCAGGAAGCTTCGTGAGCGGTCCGAACGGAACAGCAACCCTGACCGGCACCCTGCGAAGCCAGAGCTCAACCTCGAAAGGCTTCAACGTGGTGGTAAACCTGACTGGCTTCACCATGACGGCTCCGGGCCCGGTCAAGAAAGAGCTCCAATCCTGCGCCTATGTTGAAAATGGTGGGCCAATTGACAGCAGCACCTGGGTATTCTACACATCCTTCACGGCCACCTTAACCGGCGTGGATACCTACGCGGGTGCGGTGATGACGCTCGTTCAAACCGGCCCGGCCTTCCAGGTTGGTTTCGGCGCGAATGGAAAGAACTTCGACTTCGGCGCGTCGTCCTGGTTCAAGTGGACGGTGGTGAAACAGCCGAGCTATTGCGCTGCATTCCCTGCCACCGGCCAGGGTGACTTCAATCTCGACCTCTACAACTGCGCCCAGTTCATCACTTATACTCAATCCAACGGATGGGGATTGGATCCAAGCGGTAACAATCCTGGCGCCCTCTTGGCCGCTAATTTCAGCGCGGTCTATCCGGGCGGGTCCGTGGTCATCGGTGGGATGAAGACACTGACATTCGATACGCCGGCGGCAATCGCAATCTTCCTGCCGCAAACCGCCGCGCCGAATAAACTTACGGCAAGTGCGACTGACCCAACCTCGAGCCCTGCCGGCAGCCTGGCGGGCGAGGTTTTGGCCTTGAAGTTCAACGTTGACTTCTCAAACAAGGGAATTCTTCCAACCGGGTTTGCCAACCTGAAAGTTACTACTGGATACAAGATGGCGGGACAGACCATTTCCGCGGTTCTGGCTGCGGCAAATACGGCGCTCGGCGGTGGTGCGTTGCCCAGCGGAGTGACCTCTTATGCGGATCTCGCGAATCTGCTCAACCTGATTAATGGGGACTTCTTGAACGGCACGGTCAACAACAACGTTCTTGTGCCCTAAAGATGACACGATCTTGACACGGAGCTGAATCGGTTCCGTGGCTTCGAAAAAGCGGCTGAGTTATCTCATCCGCTTTTTACTTTTCTTAAAGCGACAAGCATAAAATCCGATTAGACATCGATGGGAGCTGGAGTATGATTTCAGCTTCTGCTGGCATGTCGGTTGCCCGGCCAAAACGAATCATTCGAGCAATGAGAAACGATCGATCTGTTCCGCGGCGGAACCTTCGCGCGCTGCTCGCCATCACCTGGCCGAAACCGGACCGATCTTTGCCGGCGATTTTAGCGCTCTTCCTCCTGTTCTCTCACCAGCCGAATAGCTCAGGCAGCGGGGCAACTCTTTATCCGGGGTCAAATCTCGACATTTTTTACTCGATCGGGATCGATGGCGGCGGGACGGTGGTTCTGAGTGGCCGCCGTGGAAATGCAGAGGGGTTTTTTGAGCTGAAGAATGGCGCTTTCATCTTCACGCAACTGCAGCCGGTCCGCCAAATGTCGGACAATGGCGCGGTGCTTTCTCGCGATGGGAAATACTTGGTCGCGTTCGCGGATATTGGGTCTCCCGTCCTGTGGGAGCGCGGAACCAACCTAATGAGCCAGGTTTTGCCGGATAGCGCCTGGGATGCAGTCTATGGCGTCAGTACCATCGCGGGTGGCCCAACCGTTATGGGCGCAGTGTTGAACGGTTTCATTGAATCCCCGGTTCTTTGGAGCCCGTCGTTGGGCTTAAGAGATATCTCCTCCGTTTGGGGCGTCGCGACACCGATCTATTCAATGAGCGGAGATGGTCATATGGTCGGCGGCGGTTCTCGTTGGGGTGAGCCAGTAATCACTTTCGGGATTGAAACCAATTGCGCGGTCCTGCACGGGCAGGGTAATGACAACTTCGACGTAAAAGGGTTCTCGCCGAATGGCCGCTTTATTGTCGCCGATTTCGCCCGAACGGTTTTTAGCCAAAGCGTGGTTTGGACCGATCTAGCCTCGCGTTTACTCGCGCAGCCAGATGACCAGCCAGCCCGTGCGTGCAGCGCTGTTTCCGATTCAGGCTTTATCGGGGGCCAGGGACGTTCGTTAACGGGGACGAACGCGGGAGACGGCCTTGCTTTCATTTATGATCCGCGCACGAACCATTCGCGGTGGTTTGCGGAATGGTGGGCGGCGCAGCCCTCGGCGCCTCCATTGCCTGACAGGATCACCTGGATCAATGACCTTTACGAAGCTGGCGGACAGTTATACGCCGCGATCCAGACGACCAACAATTTGCATTTGCTCGCCATCGTTACCCTGGGTGGAACCGCAGAGCCGACCCTCTCGATTCATCAATCCGGCGCTGGACAGGTTCAGCTTGTCTGGCCGGCTTTGGGAAATTCGGCCATCGAAAGCAGCACTGCGGTTGCTGGAGGTTGGACCCAATATCCCACCGCGCCGGTAGCCTCCGACACCAATTGGGTTTTGACCGTCCCCGCGGTGGATAAAGTGCGATTCTTTCGCGTCCGCGTCGATCCATAAATGGGTTAAAAATGTCCTACAGCGCCACAGGACCATCGACAGCCCCCGCCTGGCTTCGGCCTCAAGAGCGAATCGGAGCCGGAAGCGCGGGTTGGAAGCTTCATTGGCTGCTGCGGGTGGGAGTTGTTTTGGAGTTTGTGGGGCACGGCGCCTGCGGGGTGAACACAAAGGCGGGCTGGCTGCCCTATTTTCACGTTTTCGCCATACCGGACCCGATCGCCTGGAAAGTAATGCCGGGGATCGGCACGATGGACATTTGCCTGGGAATCGTGGCTCTGCTCGCGCCATTCCGGGCACTGCTCCTCTATATGGGCATTTGGGGCTGCTTCACCGCGCTCCTGCGCCCGGCGGCCGGCGAAGGCATTTGGGAATTTATTGAGCGTTCCTATAACTACGGAATTCCCTTGGCGCTGCTTTATTTGCATGGCCCCACCGCGAGCCTGAAAGACTGGTTTCGCTCCCTCGACACTACCCCCGAGGTTTCTCCAGAGCGATCTCGCAAACTATTGTGTATTTTGCGCGCGATCATCGCGCTGATGTTAATCGGCCATGGCGCGCTCGGTCCATTCTGGGACAAGAAGGGACTGCTGGCGCTTTATAAGGGAGCCGGATTAAACGCCTTCGGCGTGCCCCTCGAAAGCTTGCGCGCAGGAATCGGTTTTTTCGAGATTGGCTTGGGTGTTGCCGCGTTATACACTCGAAGTTTCGGATTTTTCGTTTTCATTTTCGTCTGGAAACTAGGCTCCGAACTGCTTTACCCTGCGTCGGGCGCGGCTCTGGCCTGCTGGGAAGTTATCGAGCGGGGTGGCAGTTATGTGGCCCCGCTGGCGGCGCTTTGCGTTCAACCATTCCTCTCCAAACCTCAATCCAAGGGACGAGAACGAGATGCAATTTAGTTCAGCATTTTCCGCATTTTTGATCGGCGTGATTTTAGGCGCGGCGCTGCAGGCCGCGCCGCAACCGACGCATGTTCCTTCCGCCCAGCTTCGACTGGCTCTCCACGCCAACGCGCAAAATCCGCAAAGCGTCGCTCGCACCTGGGATGAGGCGATTCTGAGCGCGATTCGCATCGATCTTCCCAATCCGCCGGTGCATGCGCGCAATCTTTTTCACTTTTCCGCCGCAATGTATGACGCCTGGGCCGCCTATAATCCTGTCGCCCACGGCCATATTTACACCAATAAGCACTCAGCGCCGGATATCGCGACGGCCCGGCGCGAAGCGGTCAGTTATGCGGCTTATCGAATTCTCAAGGAACGTTACGCGCTCTCCCGCGCGGCCGCTATTTCGTTACCCGCCTTCGACACGGTTTTGACGAAGCTGGGTTATGACACGAACAACGCCACGATGGACCCGTCCACGCCTGCGGGCGTTGGGAACCGGGTCGCGGCCGCCGTTTCAGCCTCCTTTATTCACGACGGCTCCTACCAGGACCGCGTGTTTCAGGACCTGCCGCTCGGGCAAGGCGGTTACGCGCCGTTCAATCCGCCGCTCATCACCGCGCGTGGCGGGATCACCCTTTGGAATATCAACCTGTGGCAGCCGCTCTCGATCAGCGATGCGCTCTCCCAAAATGGAATTCCGCTCGCCAGTCTTCAGCAATTCGTTGGTTCGCAGTGGGGCAATGTGCGCCCCTTTTCTTTGACCCGAGCGACCAATGCGGTTCTCTGGATTGATCCGGGTCCCCCGCCGACGCTGGGCGGAACGAACGACGCCGTCTATAAGGATCAAGTCGTGACCATGGTTCGAATGAGCAGCGAACTGACTCCCGATGACGGTGTGACCCTCGATATTTCGCCGGGGGTGTTTGGCAATAACACTCTCGGAACGAACGATCATAAAGGTTACTCGACCAACCCGGTCACCGGCGTTCCGTATCAAAGCCACGTCGTCAAGCGCGGCGATTTCGGACGGGTTCTGGCCGAATTCTGGGCGGACGGTCCTAGTTCCGAAACACCACCTGGCCATTGGAATGTCATTGCCAATTCCGTTGCCGATAACCCTGCTCTCGTCAAGCGAATCGGCGGAACCGGGCAGGTGGTCGATGATCTCGAGTGGGATATCAAAGTTTATTTCGCGGTCAACGCAGCGGTGCACGACGCGGCGTGCGCCGCATGGACGACAAAGCGTTATTACAATGGCTGGCGGCCCATTTCAGCCGTGCGCATGATGGGACAGCGTGGCCAGGCGGATGATCCCAATGGGCTGCTTTATCATCCCGGTGGCTTCAACGAGGTGCCGGGCCTAATTGAAATCGTTACCCCGGAAACAGCAAAGCCGGGAGGACGGCACGCCGGGATGATCCCGGGATTCGTCGCGATTTACGCCTGGGGCGGACCTCCCGCGGATCCAACCAACAGCTACACCGGCGCCAAATGGATCGACCCGACTGGCTGGCTTCCCTATCAAAAGAAAACTTTCGTGACTCCAAGCTTTCCGGGCTACATCTCCGGGCACAGCACCTTCAGCCGCGCCGCAGCCGAAGTGCTGGCGGGCATTACCGGGACGCCATTTTTTCCGGGCGGCCTGGGGACCTTCACCGGGCGCGCCAATAGCTTTCTTACTTTCGAGCAGGGTCCGTCTCAGGACGTTGTCTTGCAATGGGCGACGTATTTCGACGCCTCGGACCAGTCCGGCATCTCCCGAATTTTTGGGGGCATTCATCCCCCGGTCGATGACTTTGCCGGAAGAAAAGTCGGTTCGCAATGCGGGAAGCAAACATGGGCCTTGGCCCAAAAATACTTCAATGGAACACTCTAGTTTTGGAAGCATGCGGCAATTGAAAAAAACAGGTGGCGCATCGATTTGCGCCTTGTTGGTCCTGTTCACCGCAATTTTTCTTTGCACCGCCGGCTGCTCACATAAAAACACCGAGCCACCCCAGGCTGCCGCGCCTGTCCAGTCAGCGCCGGAGCCCCGCGAGCAGTCATTTACTCGCCAACCGAAATCGGTTGCAGATTCACCAGCCCCGCCTGTGCCTTCTTTCGAGAAGGCCACACCATCCACGAATGCAGCGAACGCCCCGACAAATGCCGTTTCAATTGACGCGAATACAGCTCAATTGGTCGGGTTTCTCACAAGGGCTGACCAAGCCGGCAAAGCAATGACTTTAGAGCAGGTTGCCGAATGGAAAGAGAACTTGCAAAAGCTCGTCCAGCAGGGTCCACAGATGGTGCCCGCTATCGCCGATTTTCTTAAGAAAAATCAGGATATTGATTTTGGCGCCTCCGGCAAGCAAGCGCTTGGATATTCCAGCGCTCGTCGCGCGATGTTCGATGCTCTCGCTCAAATCGGCGGGCCGGAAGCCTCGGGAGCGCTCACCCAGGTGTTGCAAGATTCGGCCGACCCGCACGAAATTTCCGCCCTGGCGGACGCCCTCGCGAAAGCGGCACCAGGTCAACATACCGCCGAGGTGTTGCAGGCCGCTCACGACGTTTTGGGGATGGCGGCGGGAGGAAAGCTGCCGAATGAAGATGTGGGCCCTCTCTTTGAAGTTCTGCAGCGATATGGCGATCAAAGCGTCACCGCCGATCTGGAAAATGACAGCAGCCGCTGGAAGTACTACTCGGCGATGGCGCTAGCCAATCTACCCGATGGCGCCGGGGTTCCGTCGCTGATCAGAATGCTCGATGACAACAGCGGGAATAAGCTGTCCGCCCTGCAAATGCTCGCGCAGGTGGCCAACCAGTATCCGGAAGCGCGCACTGCTTTGCTCGACCAGGCTCGTGGGAATAAGATAGCCGCCAATTTTTGGCCTTATCTCATTGATGGGCTGGCCGGACGCGAGTATCACTACTCGAATTCCGAAAACGGAGCTGCGCCGACTTCGTTCGAAGACCTCAAAAGCACGTCAATAAAATTCGGCAACCAGAATTATTATACGGTCCCGAGTCCCTCCAGCGCCTCGCAAGAGTTTGTTGACGCTCGGTTGGCTATCATCAATGATCTCAAATCGGCCACTTCAGACCCGGCGGCACGGGGAGCCCTGGAACAATCGCAGCTTGAATTAACTGGGCGGCTGCCGAAAATAACGGCCAAATGATCATTTAAACCCAACCTGCTTGTGAAAATTCCAACCCTTATCATCAGTCTGAATTTGAGCTTCGCGGCTTTGGCGCAAACGCCAAATACAACTGCGGTCAACTCGCAACCCAACAACCCTGCGAACGCTACGACCGGGTCAAGGATCACTTTCGACTCGCTTGTCTTCAATTTCGGAAAAGTCTCAGCGGGCGAAGTGGTAAAGCACGATTTTGTTTTTACAAACACCGGGACAGCCCTCCTGGAGATTACCGACGTCCATCCAGGTTGCGGTTGCACCACCGCCGGGACGTGGGACAAAGCGGTCGAACCCGGAAAGACTGGCAGGATTCCGCTTCAATTCAATTCGTCTGGTTTCGGTGGCATGGTTTCGAAGTCGGCTACGATCACGTGCAATGACCCCGCGCACCCCTCCGTTATACTAGAATTAACGGGAACCGTCTGGAAGCCAATCGACGTCTCACCGGCCATGGTCATTTTCAACGTAGCAAGCGATGGTCAAACCAACGAAACCAAAAAGATTCGCATCGTCAACAATACCGAGCAACCGATTACCGTCTCGGATCTGGAATGCACCAACCAGGAGTTTCGCGTAGCGCTAAAGCCCGTCACACCCGGAAAAGAATATGAGGTCGAAGTCACATCACAGCCGCCTTTCACTGTCCCCAATGTGTTCGCCCAAATTCACGCCAAGACTTCCTACGATAAAATGGCTATGCTGAATATGAGTGCGTATCTCATGGTTCAGCCGCCGGTCTCAATCGCTCCGAGCCAATTGGTTCTCACTGGCCCAACCACAAATTCAACATCTTATCTCGTAACGATTCGGAACCAGAGTACCAATTCCCTGCAAATTTCGGATGCAAAGTCCGATCTTCCTGGCGTGGAAGTTCGGATAAATGAAGTGCAACCAGGACGGCTATATACTCTTGCCATAATGTTCCCCGATGGTTTGAAAATGAAACCGGGTGAGACAGCGCGGATCACGGCGAAATCCAGCCATCCCAAACTTCCGCTCATTACCATCCCGGTCATTCAAACCTACAGCGTTGGCCAGCACGCTGCCGTAACCGAGACGCAGACCCAGCCTGTCGTGCCGCGCGTCCGGACACTGTCTGGTCGCCGCTCGTCGAACGATCAACCCGCGAAGTAGCCCGGTAATTTGGCGTTACGATGCCCTTGAGCTTATCCGGTCAAAATCGAATTTGCCCGGCGCTCATTGAAGGCGCTCGCGTCTTCATTACGGGAGTTGCGTTCGGCCTTTTGGCTAATGCGATCTCACCTCGCGGCTTGTCGCTCAAAAGAAACTACTTTCCCCCTGCTCCTTTGTCCCAAAGGACTTTGACCCAAGTGACACCTATTGGTCCTCAAATCTTAAACACCAACGAAACCAGTGAACTTGCGAGGCGCTTCGCTCAAAATGGCTTTAAGCTCGTCTCGGGTAGCGAGGTGGCAGCGCTCTTAACAGATCCTCTTTTCCAGTCGGACATGATTATTTTGATCGATGCTCGTGACGATCGGCACTATTCCGAGGGGCATATCCCGGGCGCTTTTCAGTTTGACCGCTACTACCCGGAAAAATATCTGCCGCAGCTTTTGCCGAGTGCTTTAGCCGCCGAACAGATCGTCGTCTATTGCAACGGTGGAACCTGTGAAGATAGCGAATTCGCCGCGCTCGCGCTGAAGGAGGCTGGTATTCCCGCGCAGAAAATCTCGATCTATGCTGGAGGAATGACCGACTGGCGGGCGAGTCACCGGTCCATCGAACTCAATGGACGGAAGAGCGGAGCTTTACGACAGAGTTGAACGACATTACTCCTCGATCGTCTGTATCCGGGCGCGCCCGAAGGTTACTCTTTCTGATCGCGCGAATCGCTCTCGGCGCTTTCTTCATCTACATGGGACTTGTCAAAGCGCTGCACCCGATTGACTTTTTGAAGCTGCTGCGCGAGTACGAACTCGGGTTAAGCTCATTTTCGATGAATACGATTGCCGCGATTTTGCCCTGGCTCGAAATGTTCTGCGGGTTCTGTCTGGTTGCAGGTGTGGCTGCGCGCGGCTCGGCGCTGCTCGTCTTTCTCATGCTTCTCGGTTTCACAGGCGCCGTGCTTCATCGCGGGCTATCAATCAGCCGCGCGGAGGCGCTCGCGCTCTGCGCGGTCCGTTTTGATTGCGGTTGCGGCGGAGGCACTCAGAACGTCTGTCGTAAGCTGCTCGAAAACACGGGGCTTATTTTGCTATCTCTTGGCGTTCTTAAATGCTGTCCGAAGTCCTTCGCGCCGCCCGCAGACAGGAAATCGTGAGCCGCCTGGCCAAAAAACGGTTCAAACAATCACTTGACCGAAATTAAAAAAGATGAAAAAGCCGCTCCCGCCCGAGGCGAGAGCGGCCGCACCGTGCGGTGGTCATGTAGCTACCCGTCATTTAATCGGATAGTTTAAGGGAGGACTTAACGATTTTGGCTGGACTCCCGCTTCGGAGCTAACCAGCAATCCGAGAAATCATTTCTTCCACCGCAGCGAGCTGAAACGGCTTCTCGAGGGAAAGGGAGCC
>DASYTB010000006.1:0-12444 GCA_036002705.1 Verrucomicrobiia bacterium | reverse complement strand
TGTTCGAGAATACGCCGCAGAAGAAAGCGTTGAATCGCCTTGAGCCGAGGCTTGGGAGACTCGATCAATCGCGCAGAGCCGTCGCGTTTTCGCAGCCATCGGTAATTGTAATTGCGCAGCGGACCGGGGCCGGTCTTTCGCTCCAGCATGCGACAATCGGCCAGCCAACAGAGGTCACCCAGAGATAGATTCAGAATATTCGCGAGTTGCGCGATTGTTTCGATGGGTAGAACCGGCCATGTCGATGGAACCCCAGCCGCGGGATTCATTTTTGGACGCCACTGAATTTCTGAACGTACGGCGAAACCCTCCGCCGCCATGATCAGCCTGAAGCCTCGATCTTCCCGGACAAAACGTTCAATCCGAAATGCTCTTGGACGGCTTCCTGTTCCGAAGTGCGCGAGCAACCGGCGAACGAGCCCGGTAATCCGCCTCTCCGTAGCGACAATCACTTGCGACACTCTTGTTACCGCCGAGTCATCCAGAGTGCCCGCCAGGAAAGCTGAGGTTATCAACTTGGGAGCGTGTTGCCGGGCATCCATTAAAAATGCGTTGTGCTCCAACCCGACGTGTTGTGCGAGAGCGAGTCTGCGTGCAGCGCAGGGGGGACTCTCGCGGTGTAATGACCAGTTTCCGTGTTGCCCCGGGGTAACCCCGGAGATGCATCCGCCATCCGAGACAGCTTCAGCCAGCTTGGAGCGCCAACGCTGCGGCGATTAGAATCGCGCAAAAGAAAGCTGTCAAAAAGAATCCTGCTCGCCGCTCCGCTGTTTCGTTACTTCAGGTGCTTATCAAAAAAGGCGAACATCGCCTGGTCCGCTTTTTCGGCGTCGCTGCCTTTAAAACCGTGCCCTGCGCCTTCGAGAGTGAGCATCTCGACCTCGACGCCGCAAGCCTTCAGCCGGTCGCGCATCCAGACACCTTGTTCGTAAGCCACATACTTATCATCGGTGCCGTGAAGAATCAGAGTCGGCGCTGCGGCGGGCGTGACCCAATTGAGCGGGCTGGAAAGAATGTGCCTTTGCCGGGCGGTCTCCAGATTTCCGCCGAGCCAAAGTGGCAGTACCTCGGCGGCATCGACACTTTTTCCATAGGATTTCGTGAAATCGCTCGGGCCGTAGCGATTGACCACGCAGGCCACGCGGCTGGACTGGTTCAGATTGCCCTCATCCCCTTCGAATTGTTGAACGCCCGCCGTGACGCCGAGAAATTGAGCGAGATGCCCGCCCGCGGAATCGCCTGTCACGCCGATGCGTTCCGGGTCGATGTGATAAACCGCCGCGTTTGCCCGGAGCCAGCGGACCGCCGCTTTTACATCATAAACCGCCGCTGGAAATTGGTCCTTGGGCGCCAGCCGGTAGCTCGCCGCCACCGCAACGTAACCGTGCTCGGCAAATCGAATGAGCAGTGGATTGTAGCCCTCGCGGCTGCCCGCGCGGAAACCGCCGCCATGGATGCACAAGATACAGGGGAGCGGGCCGGTGGAATCCTTGGGCCGAGCCAGATTCACTTGCAGGTGCTGGTCATACGGATTCGCGTATTCGATCCCGCGTTCGAAAACGACATTCTCTGGAATCTTCAGCTCGCCGCCGAGGCAACGAAAGCTAAACGCGCAGACAAGAAGAAAGGACTGCGACAAGTTAAATAGGCGGGACATGGTGTTCATCAAAATCCGCTTCAATTGGCCGATCCACCAAACCCGGCCCGGCCAGATTCTCAATCGTGAAGCCCTCCGGAAGCCTAAACGTCTGTCCGCCAATCTCGAAATCCGCGCTCGATTGGAAAAAACCGCGATGAGCAAAGCAATAGCCGTCACTACTTCGAAAGATCGCTTCATATCGGCAGTCTAGCCGTTCCCTGTTTTCAGGAAAGTCAAAGATTTGCCTTCGCTAAATTCTGATTACTTCAAATACTTTTCCGAGCCTGTTCGCACCCGCTCCCATTGAAAGGCAGGACCGGGATCGACTTTGTTGGACTGGACGTGAAAATGCCCGAGCAGGCCGCGATAGCTTTTGAGTTGACCGTCCGGAAGTTTGGAGCGGAGCAACTGGCCGTGATCATCGCGCGGATAATCGCACCGCAGATTGGGGAAGATATTGCAGAGCGAAGCGGTCAATTTGATGAGCGATTCGTACTGCTCTGGTGTGAAATCATATTGGATCAACTCCTCGCCTTGAATCGTTTCAAAGATCGGTTCGAGGCGCACGGGACGGGCGACAAAGTTTTCGGTGTGAATTCCGCTGGGTTGATACCGTTCTGGAATTTGGATGCGGACAGAGCCGTCAGCGTCTTTTTTGTACCATTCATCGAGCACCGCGCGTTCGCGAAGGGGATACGCGCCGATATTGGCGATCTCAATGCCGATGGAGCGGGTGTTTGAGGTGGTCGCGTGCCAGGCGCGTTCTTTGAGGTCAAGCGTTTGGTAAATGGTGCCGTCGAGATCGAGCATGAAGTGAACGCTCAAGTCCCTCGCGTCCTGCAGAATTTTGAAGCATTGGCGGCTCGTGCCGCCCGCATCGAAGTGAATGACGAATTGATCAATGGCGCGCTGCAAAGTCAGAAGGTCCCAGCCTCCGCCGCGCATTTCTTCAGCCTCCAGATCGCTAAGCGCGCCGCGCCGCAGGCCGTATCGATTCGGCGTGATCAGAACGGGATTTTCTTTCTTTGAAGCTTCCCAATCCGATTTTTCGAGGGGCGCGAAGCGGCGTTCGACTCGATAGGCATCGTAGCCGCCCGGATCCATCCACAGGACGACCGGAGTGCCGGTATGAAAGAACTGCCCGGCCACGACGATTTCATCGCCGGCGCGAGGCGCAAAAGTTCCCGGTTGAGGCCCGTGGGCGCATCCGCCAAGGAGGGCGGCAAAAGAGACCAGCGGAAGGAGATGACGGAGGTGGTTTGGCATTTTTGGCCGGCGGCTTTATTGCGCAGTGGGTAGTTTATCGTCCGGCACCAAAGGACCGCAGACCACAAGAGCGAGCATTAAAAACTTAAACGCATTCATGCATTGACAGTTTCATCGGGATAATTTAATCCCATGAATGACACCAGCAGAAAAGGGAACCGCAAAGCCCAGCGCAGCCTCGCGCAACACTTCCGCCGAGGTAATACAACGGTAAAAACCGGCGCGATGTTCCCATCAATTATGGGTGATTTCCTGATGGGCCGCGAGAATGCGGTCCCGGCCCGGACGCGCAACCAGATAACTGACAATCGTGGTTTCAACGTAAACGATTTCCATTTGAGCGCAGGCAGAATTAATCGGCCGTTCGCAATGAGCAAGAGTGGAAAGAGACCTACGAACTCACTTTGAGACAGTCCGGTCTCAGGCGTTGGATGAGACGAGACCGGAGATGCGCTGGAGATTAAAATTTTGGCGCAGTGCGCGGCGGGTTATTCTTTGAGAGGAACCTTCAGCAGCTCGTCGGCGGTCCAAGGGGTGCCGGCGTGGGCGGCGGTGGCTTTGCGGATGGCGGCGACTTCTTCGGTGGTGACAGGCGGTTGGTTGTTGCCGAACGATTGGCGGACGTAGGAAAGAACCAGGGCAATCTGCTCGTCGCTCAAGGTTGGCCGCCACGGAGTCATGCTGCCATTGTAGGTCACGCCGTTGACCGGAAGCGGGCCGCCCGCGCCATCCAGAGCGATACGGATCATTCTTGACGGATCCTTCTGTTGAACCCATTCAGACCCTCCCAAGGGCGGATACTGGTTTGGCGCGCCAGCACCGGTCGGCCCGTGGCAGGCAAGACAAGTGGGCATGTCGTAAACCTGTTTGCCTTTGTAATAACGGTCTCGCACTGGATCGAACGGAATCCAACCGGTCAACTCGTTGCTGGAGGTGAAGTGCTGGTAAACGTGCGGGTTAAAGCCGCCCGCGTGGTTATCCAGGTAAACCATCGCCCAGAAAAGGAGGATGGCGAGAATGACAAAAAGGGAGACCGGCAAGCCAAAGTGCCCCGCCGACGGCTCCGGGTCCGCCGATTTGGAGCGGGCGGGAGGATGCAGCTCGCGAGCTTTTGTTTGTCCTTTTTTTCGATCCGGCTTCATGTCTGATTTATCCGCGCACCGCATTCGTCCCCGCAGGAGCGTTTGTGCCCGCCACCGGAGCGTTGGTATTCTGCGGCGCGGGTTCCGGCTTCGGGATGAGCGGTGATTCAAAAATCGGCGTATCCGCTTTTAAGCTGACGAGATATTCGGCCAGAGCAATCGCTTCATGCGTGGGAACGACTTCGAGTCCGGCCTCGCGGAAGTTATCCGGCAAACGCAGCGATTCGCGGGAGGCGCGCCCATGCACCTTGCGCTTTTCAAAGAGGTAAGGGTACTGCGGCATCATCGAACCGGGAGCGGTGAGGCGCGGGTTGTAGAGATGCAAAAGCTGCGTCTGCACATCCGGGTTCCGATTGCCGACGCCCGCCAAATCAGGACCGACTCGCGCCTGGCCGAGGAAAACCTGCTGATCGTAAAGAAAATCCTGCAAGGTCGTGTTGCGGCGACCCCAGCCGCGTTCGATGTCCGCTCCGTAACCTTTCATCCGCACCTGCATGGTATGGCACTCCGCACAGCCATTGGCGCAATAGGTCAGTTGACCGAGGTTCGCCGTGCCGGAGCGTCCGGCGGGGTAGTTTCCGCCTTCCAGAAGCGCTTGCGGTTTGAGGGCGGTGATGTCCTTGAAATTCTTCACGACGATGCCGTACCAGGACCAGAGCATCACCAAAAGGGTGCCAAGAAAAATGAAAGCGCCGTTATTCATCGGTTTGCCTCCCGCGTTCCGCCGCAGCAGGCGCTAAACTGCGCTTGCGCGAGCAGGGCCAAATTCCAGAGCAACGCGAGCTGCGCGCCCAACAACAGCAAGATCCCGATGGTGCTGAATCCAATATACGGGAGTGTTTGCCGGACAACATCGTTAAAAGGCAGTCCCGGATTATTAATGGCATTGCCCTGGACATAGCCGCCGAGCATCAGGGAACCGGCGAGGATCACGATCCCCGCAACCGTTAAGCCGTAATGAACGCCCACGGTTTTCACGCTCGGCCAATCCACTTCGGTCAGGCGCGGAGCGATGTGATAAATTGCCGCGAAAAATGCCATCGCGATGAAGGCGTAATGGATCCAATCCGCCAGGCCCAACTGAAAGACAGTCAAACCGACCCCTTCATCGACGACCGGACATGAATCGATGGTCTGGAGCAGAATTCCGGAAACAAAGCCGAATGTGGCAAAGTTCACGTACTTGGTCGAAATATCCTTTTCCTTCTTCACGCGGTTATGTCCGGCGGAAGTCTTCCACCAGTTATAGACCATGACGCCGACCGGAAGCAGGATGAGAACGTTGACCACCGCGCTTAAGTTCGCCATCCAATTTGGCAGGCCAGCGGCATTCTGGAAGCCAGAGGCGTTGGCGAGCAAGAGGTAGAACCAGAACGAGAAACCAGCCATCGCGTAACTGTAGAGCGGCTGCTGGCTTAGTTTGGAGATGAAGTAAAACAGAACGGCGAGTGCGATCGAGCCAAGCCAAAGCAGAGTGAAGTTGTTCGCAAACCAGATCGAGACAATCGGTTCGAGAGTCCCGCGGATATTTGTGTAGTGGCCCAGAAGCAGCCAGGCCGCCATCAGAATCCAAGGAAAAACAAAGAAGGCCGCGAAGAGGAACCACATGGACGGATAAAGGTCCCGTTCGCTGCGCGAAACGAAGGTCAGCAATCCGCTCAAACCCAGAACCACAAAGGAGACGAAGAAGATGGGGGCGGTCCAAAGGGGCATTTGGTAAGCCCGGAATTGTGTCATTCCGCCCGCGAGGATGGCGCAAACGCCGAGCAGCACCGCGATGTTCCAAAGAATTGCCGCCATCAAACCAGCGCGAGGAAGAACCAGGTAGGCGCGGCCCAGCCGGGCAAAAAGCCACAGGGCAATCCCGATTCCGGCCTGAGAGGCGAAGCCCCAAAGGAGCGCACTGGAACTCGCGGCGACAACCCGCCCATAGGTCAAAGCCGGGATACTGGCGAGCATGCCCGGCGCGTGCATTTTGATCGAACCGAGCAGGCCAAAAGCCAGACTGACGATCAGCCAAACGATGGCCCAGGTAAACAGGAACATCACCGGGTAGCGGCACGAATGATCGATATCCTCAGGCAACGGTTGCCAACTCTCCGATTCGGGAGCGGGTCGCACTGGCGGTCTTTCTGTCGCTGGAGCGGTCATTTATTCAAAGCTTTGCACGGGAGCGGGAGCGGCGGCTTTCTGAGCGCGCGCGACGAGATTCGAATGCGCTTGAATCGGGTTTTGATAAGCCTGGATCGTCATTTGCATCGCGCGGTCGATAGGCAAACGGACGATCCCCCTCGGCTTGTCCACCCAGCCCATCGCGGCCAGCTCGGCATTCGCCTTTTCGTTGAGTTCCTTGCGCGCCTTGGCTCGTTCCGCCGCGCGATCCTGGTTGATCGGTGTTGGAAAATTTCCGCGATACATCGAGCGCGTGAAATAAAACATCGCGAGAAAGCAGGCGATGATGACGATCCCGTAAACCGTCAGCTTAAACGGGCCGGGAGTATTGTATGTGCCGTAAGTAGCCATCGTGTTATGCGGGATGCGGCTCACGCGGTGCGGCGGCTGGTTCAATGAAAACTCCCAAAGTTTCCGCGATGCGCGGGTCCTTTTGCGGATAGGGCGGGTGCGCGAAGTACCAGGCCATCCAAATCTTCGCGAGCAATCCGCCCATAAAAGCCATGCAGGCAATGTCAATCCAGTGGAGGACGAATCCATCGGGATGGAGCGTCGGCATGATATTGAACTGCATATCGCAATAGTGCATCAGCCAGCACCACGCGGTGAGCGCCGTCATGACGGGGAACATCAACTTGATATCGATGCGGAGCAGCAGCAGGAACGGCACGAAAAAATGCCCGAAGATAATAACCTGGCTGATATCAAACCATGTGCCCTTTTCGCGCAAGACATACCAGAAGGTTTCCTCGGGGATGTTCGCGTTCCAGATAATGAAATATTGGGCAAAGGTCACGTAGGCGTAAAAAACAGTGAACGCAAAGAGCAGCGAACCGATAAAATAAAACTGCGTTTGGCCTGCGACCTCGCGCAACGGTCCCATCCGCTTGAGGGACATGGTCAGAAAGTAAACCGTCGCCAAGGTTAGCCAGGTGCTGCCCGCGAAATACCAGACACCGAACATGGTCGAGAACCAATGATGCTGGAGCGACTTGATCCACAGGATTGAAGCCAGCGTGAAGCTCAATGCAAAAAGCACGATGCCGATGCAGGAAAGGAATCGCATGTTCCTGGTGTGACTCCCATCGCCGGTCTTATCCTGCGCCAATGATTGCCCGCGCAACGCCCAGGAAAGCACCGTCCAGATGACAAAACAAATGACGGCCACGATATAGAACGTGGGAGCATTCAGGAGCGCTTCTTTGGCCCGGAGTGAGTGGTCGGTGGCCGGGTTCTCATTCATCCAGTGGTAAAGGTCTTTCGCCAAAAAAGCGATGGGCAGAAAGAGCACTGCCATGACAGGCGCGAGACAAGCCAGGTTTTCATTGATGCGCCGAATGGGCACGGACCAGTTCGCATCGAAAAGATGGTGGGCCATGGTGAGGAAAAGGCCGCCCATCACTAGGCTGAGATAAAACATGAAAGCCGTGAGCCAGGAGAAAGCGAATTGGCGGCGGAAGAAGATCAAGCCGAGCAAGGCGCCGATGCCGCCGGCTGCCATTAAGATGTTCGGCAGCGGACGCCACTTCGAGAGGTCGAGCGGGGCGACAGTTTCAGTTGTAGTGTGCGACGCCATGTTTATTTTGCTGGGGTGGGACGCATGTTCGCCAAAGCCGTGCGCTGATCGGCGGGCAGGTCGTCCGGCAAACCGAGGCGCGCGAGTTGCAGCGCGCGGACATAAGCCACAATCGCCCAGCGATCCTCGACCGTGACATTCGGACCATACGCTCCCATCGTGGCGCGGCCTTCGGTGATCACGTGGAATATTTCGCCATCGCCCATTTCGACGATTCGCGGCTCATGCAAGCTGCGAATGGTCGCCAGGCCAAAGCTTTTCACCACTCCGTTGCCTTCGCCGGTCAAACCGTGGCAAGGCGAGCAATTAATTTCAAAGCGCTGTCGGCCGCGGGCCATTAGTTGCTCCGTTACCGGCAGTGCATTGGTGGAAAGATAATTGGTCGCTCCCGCGCTGATGCTGACGATGCCCGTATCAATTGGGGCATCCAAAAAGTGCGAATCACGCGCGACGGTTCCCTCGACCGGCGGCCGGGAGGCCTTTCCATCGGCAAAAAATTCGCTCGGTGTCTGCGGACGGATTTTTGGCTGGCGATCCATGTCCGAGAAAATCTCGATGGGCGGCCGGCGGGAAGCGCGTCCGCGGAAACCGGCCATGCTGACGACGATGGCGGCAATCAGGAGGACAGCTAAAAAGAAATATCGCATTACTCGTCCACCATCTCGATGTGCTTGCTGCCGGCGCCTTCGAGCAGCTTGCGGGTTTCGGTTTCGGAGTATTTCGGATCAGTCGTTTCGATCACGATGAAAAAGCGGTCATGGCTGGCGAAGGCGAACCGCCGATGTTTGAGCAGCGGATGATGCAACCGGGGCAGGCGATTCAAGAAAAGCATCCCGAGCAGCGCGCCGAAAGAGCCGAACAGAATGGTTAACTCGTAAGAAGGCGGGAACGCGCCAAAAGGGCTGAACATCGGCTTGCCGCCGACCAGGATCGGATAATCCACGGCGTTCATCCACCAGATCATGATCATGCCGGTGGTATAGCCGAGCACGCCGCCAACGAATGAAATGTAGCCGACTTTCGAATCCTTGAGCCCCATCGCCTTATCCAGGCCGTGTAACGGATACGGCGTAAATGTATCCCATCGGCGGTAGCCGCCATCACGGACTTTCTCGGCCGCGTGAAGAACGGCTGCGGGCGTTTCGAATTCAGCGATCACCCCGTAGGGAGTTCCTTTCGCGGGCACGTTCGTGGAAACCGGCGCGGCCATTAGTGATGACCTCCTCCGCCCGCCCCACCCAACGGATGATGCGGGTCGGCCTGCGGCGTGATCGCTTTGACTTCAGCGATGGCGATCATCGGCACGAAGCGAAGGAACAGCAGGAACATGGTGAAAAAGAGACCGAATGTTCCAATATAGGTCCAGATATCCACCCAGGTGGGAGCATAAAAGCCCCAGCTCGCCGGCAGAAAATCCCGGTGCAGCGACATGACAATGACGAACCGTTCAAACCACATCCCGATATTCACGAAAATCGAGAGAATCCAAACGATGACGACGTTTCGCCGCACAAAACGGAACCAGAAGAATTGCGGAACCAGCACGTTGCAACTGACCATCCACCAATAGCCCCAGCCATAGGGCCCGAAAGCGCGGTTAATGAACGTGAATCGCTCGTAGGGATTGCCGCTATACCAGGCGATGAAGAATTCCATCGCGTAGGCGTAACCGACAATCGAGCCGGTCGTAAGGGTAACTTTGCACATGAGGTCGATGTGACGCTCGGTGATCAGTTCCTCCAGGTGGCAGACCGTCCGCAAAGGAATCAAAAGGGTCAGCACCATGCCAAAGCCGGAGAAAACGGCACCCGCCACGAAATACGGCGGGAAGATGGTTGTGTGCCAGCCCGGCAATTGCGACACGGAGAAGTCGAGAGACACGATACTATGCACGGAGAGCACCAGCGGCGTCGAGAGACCAGCGAGGATCAAGTAGGCCTTCTCGTAATTGCTCCAGTGCCGGTTCGCGCCCGTCCAACCTAAAGAAAAGAGACCATAAGCAAACTTACGAACCTTCGAGCGCGCGCGATCCCGCATGACCGCGAGGTCCGGGATCAATCCCATGTACCAGAACAGCACCGAGACCGTGAAGTAGGTCGAAACGGCGAAGACGTCCCACATCAGCGGCGAGCGGAACTGCGGCCAGATTCCCTGCGAAAGCGGAATGGGGAAAAGCCACCAGCCGTACCACACGCGTCCCACGTGAATGAGTGGGTAAATACCCGCGCACATAACCGCGAAGATTGTCATCGCTTCGGCCGCGCGATTCACACCCGTGCGCCACTTTTGTCGCAGCAAAAACAAGATCGCTGAAATCAGTGTTCCCGCGTGGCCGATACCGATCCACCAGACGAAATTGATAATCGCCCAGCCCCACATGACCGGATGGGCTAGCCCCCAAACGCCTGTTCCAGAGGAGATCAGGTAAGCGATGAGCGACATGCAAGTCGTGAGGAGGGTGACGCTCGGGACAAACGCGCACCACCACCACCAGGGAGTTTTTCCTTCAACGACGGAGGCGATCTGATCCGAAATCCAGCCGACCGAACGCCGGTTCGCCACCAGTGGCTCGCGCACCAGCTCGTAAGGCGGCGCATAGACTTGAACGCTTCCTGAAGCCGGTTGAGCCATTAGTGCTCTCCTTTCTTTTCAACAGAAGCGCCCTGGTGTTCGGCTGGATTTCCGCCTTCTTCTTCCGCCGCGTAGGGATCGCGATGCTCCAGTCCCATGGCTTTTTGATATTCCTGCGTGCTGAAAGGATACTCCTGAAAATCCGGCATCTTTGGATTCGGATTGCGCACCTTGGCCAGGTAGCTCAAGCGCGGACGCGTGTAGAGAAAATCGAGCACGTGATAATTCCGATCCTGAGCTTTCAGTTTCGAAACCCGGCTGTTCGGATCCTTGGTGTTTCCAAACACGATAGCGTCCGCCGGGCAGGCCTGCTGGCAGGCGCTTTGAATGACTCCGTCCGGAACGGTGACGTTATCCGATGCGCCCGCTTTGACTTTCTGCGTAATCTTCGCGGATTCAATTCGCTGGATGCAGAAGGTGCATTTCTCCATGACGCCGCGCATGCGAACGCTGACCTCCGGATTCTTGACCAGCTTGAGCAGTTCCCATTCTTCCTCGTCGCGCCAGTGACGGTCACGGTTCTTGTACCATTTCGCGACGTCCCATTCGCCATCCGTTTTCTTAAACAACGGCGTGGTGTAGAAGGGGCCTTTCAGCTCCTTCAGGCTGCGCTTGTTGTAATCGAAGAAATTGAAGCGCCGGACCTTGTATGGGCAGTTGTTCGAGCAGTAGCGCGTGCCGACGCAACGGTTGTAAACCATGAGGTTCAGCCCCTCCTCGTCATGCGTGGTCGCATTGACGGGGCAAACGTTTTCACATGGCGCGGCTTCGCAATGCTGGCAAAGCATCGGTTGATAGGCCACCTGCGGATCGGCCACCGTCCCCGTATAATAGCGATCCATCCGCAGCCAATGCATCTCGCGCTGCCGATAGACCTGCTCTTTCCCAACAATGGGAACGTTGTTCTCGCTTTGGCACGCAATCATGCAGGCCTGGCACCCGACACAAGTGTTCAGATCAATGGACATGCCCCACTGATGAACGACTTTTGGATCGTTTTTGAACGGTTCGAGCGGATTCGGATAGAGCGAATCGACCACCGGCGGTTCTTCCAAATTGAGCGCTTTGGCGAACTTCGGATGCTCTTTGTATTGCGATTGATTTGCTTCGCGAACGATGGAACGGCCCTGCATCGCCCAATGATGTTGCACGCAGGAGACTTTCGCGAAACCGCCCGCCGCGGCCAGCTTCGCTCCCGCGGCATAATGCGGAGCGGCGGACGTCCGGAGCCCGTAAGCGTTAAACCCGATGCCGGCGCCAATCCGCCCCGCCGCCGCGGAACCATAGCCCAAGGCAATTCCAACCACGTTGTCGGCCAATCCCGGTTGAAGCCAGAGTGGACCGGTAATTTCCCTGCCGCCCACGGTCAGCCGGCCGGTCGGAACGCCGCGCGGATTGTCCTGGCGCAATAGCGTAGTGGTTCCATACATGAAATCCTCATTCCGAAAACCAAGATCCCCAGCGGTTTTTTCGCTGATCAAAATCAGGTTGTCCCAACTGACCTTCGTCACCGGATCGGGCATTTCCTGGAGCCAGCCGTTGTTGTTATAACGGCCATCATCAACGCTATTGTCGCGATAGAAAACAATTTCGAGATTGTCTCGGGAAAGCGCGGGCGCTTTGGCAGCCGCTGGCAAAGCTTCGGTTACCGCCTGTTGGTTGATCGCCGCGGTAATTGGCTGGGCGGCGGTTCCTTTCAGGAAACCGTCATGCAGGAATTGCCGCCAATCATTTTCGCCGGCGTTCGGCGCAAGTGAATTGAACGTTTCGCGAACGATATCGTGCGGGCGGGTGACGTTGCCTCCGGCAATCCGGGCGAGCACTTCCAATTCGGTAACACCGCCAAAGAGTGGCTCGATCAGCGGCTGAATAGGAACGTAAGTGCCGTCGCTCGTGCGCGCATCGCCCCAGGATTCCAGATAATGCGCTTCCGGCAAATGCAGGTCGCAAACCTTTGACGTTTCGTCCTCGTAATAACCAAGACGAATGATTTCGCGCGCTTTACGTTGTGTCGCCGC
>DASYTB010000005.1:0-4637 GCA_036002705.1 Verrucomicrobiia bacterium | reverse complement strand
CGAAACAGAAACCCGATTACGTAATTCTAATCGACTATCCTGGCTTTAACCTGCGTATTGCCAAAGCACTCCGTGAGAAATCGAGCAAGGCCGGTTGGCATCCGAAAGTCATTTTCTACGTCTCGCCGCAGATTTGGGCGTGGCACGAATCGCGCATTCATCAAATCGCCCGCGATATCGATCTCATGCTGGCCATCTTTCCTTTCGAGAAGGCCTGGTACGCGGAGCGGAAACCTGGATTCCGAGTCGAATTTGTCGGGCATCCCCTGGTTGATCGCTATTCCCCCGCCATGACCGAGGGCCCGCCCGAGCGCCTGCGATCACTGCTGCTCCTGCCGGGCTCCCGCGTTCGCGAAGTACGCAAGCACCTACCCATGATGATCCAAGCGGCTCGGCGGATTGCGGCAGACGGCGCGGTGCACCTTGAAATGGTTTTGCCGAGCGAGAAGTTGAAACAGCTCGCGTTATCGCTCACGGACTTGACCGGAGTTCAGATTCGCGTTGGCAATCTAGCTGAGGCGCTCGCCACGGCGACAGTCGCGATTGCATCGTCTGGAACAGTGACGATGGAATGCGCCTGGTTTGGAGTGCCGACAGTGGTCTTGTACAAGACTTCGTGGAGCACCTATCGGCTTGGCCGCCGCTTTATCCGTGTGAAATATCTTGCCATGCCGAATCTCCTGGCCGACGCGGAAGTTTTTCCGGAATTCATTCAGGATGATGCGTCGGCGGAAAATATTTACGCGGCGGCCAGGCTATTGCTGGATGATCCCGGCCGCCAGGCTGCCATAAAAAAGCAATTACAGCACGTCGTCGAAAGTTTGGGCCAGCCCGGCGCGAGTCTTCGTGCCGCCCGCGCGATTCTCAGTCTGAAATAAGCAGCAGTTGGATTCAACTATTCAAACAAGGGTCCCTTCGCTATTTTCGCCGTTGTCATGGCATTGATCTGTGTTTTTCCAGGACAAGGGTCGCAAAAAGTGGGGATGGGCGCAGGGCTGTTCGAGAGATTTCCGGAACTGACTCGAGCCGTTAATGAGATTTTGGGTTACTCGATCGAAGAACTTTGTTTGAAGGACCCTCAGAACGAGCTCGGGAAGACAGAGTTCACCCAGCCCGCCCTTTTCGTAGTAAACGCGCTGACCTATTTCGCGCGTTCGGAAGACGGCAAACCGCCACCCGATTTCCTCGCCGGCCATTCGTTGGGCGAGTACAATGCGCTGCTCGCCGGCGAGACGTTCGATTTTGTAACGGGCCTGAGGTTAGTCCAAAAGCGCGGGCGATTGATGGCGCAGGCCCGAGGCGGAGCGATGGCCGCGGTGATCGCGATGAAGCCGGAGCGCATTGGGGAGGTCCTTGCGAGCGCCGGTCGCGACCGCGTGGATATAGCGAACTATAATAGTCCGTCGCAAACAGTGATTTCCGGTCCCGAGGAGGAGCTTCGGCTGGCTCTTCCGGTTCTTAAGGAGGCAGGTGCAAAAGCCATCCCTCTTAATGTGAGCGGCGCTTTTCATTCGCGGATGATGCAGGGGGCGCAAAAGGAGTTCGCGGCGTTTATTGAATCATTTCGGTTTGCCGCCCCGAAAATCCCGGTTATCGCCAATGCCACCGCCGCGCCATACGAGGTCAGCCAAATCAAGGAAACGCTCGCCCGGCAGATTGCCAGCCCGGTCCGCTGGGTCGAGAGCATTCAATTCCTGCTCGGGAATAGTGAGGCAATATTCGAAGAGGTAGGACCCGGAAATGTGCTCACGAAATTGATTCAACAGATCCGCGCTTCGTCGGAGCCCGCGGCAATTCCAACCTCCTGACCGGCCCGCTTTCATGACTTTGCCTCTCGAGCTGATTCGCGACGGGCAGCCCGTCGATGCGTCTTTCGCGGCGGCCTTTGAGCAGGAACTACCGGCGATTTCCAGTTCGATCGATAGCTTTCTCGGACCGGCGGAGCGCGCCTATCTGGAAACCCTCCAATTTCCCTTGCGGCGAAATCACTACCTCCTCGGGCGCTACGCCGCCAAACAAGCTCTTCGGGCCTGCCTCAAAACGCCGGATATTCTCGAAGTTGAGGTCTTAAAAGGAGTTTTCGAACAGCCGGTCGTCCTCACGCCGCTCAAGGTCACAGCCGAAATATCAATCGCTCACAGCAAAGGCGTCGGCGTAGCGGTCGCCTGTCGCGCTGGTCACCCCATCGGCATCGACGTCGAATGGCTTGATAATGGCAAGGCAGAATTCCTTGCTTCGTGCCTGAGCGCGCAAGAGGAGAAACTCGTCGCTCAAAGCGCTCAGTCCGCGCCGGCGACCCGGTATCTGATTTGGACCATCAAGGAAGCTCTTTCCAAGGCCCTCCGTTGCGGTCTAATGACTCCATTCGAAATCCTCGAAATCTCGACGCTCCTCGGATTGTCTCCCAAGAGCTGGACGGCTCAATTCAGGAACTTCGCGCAGTACAAGGCGCATTCCTGGCTTATCGACCGCTACTTTCTCTCCTTGGTCATTCCGAAGAACACCGAAGTTGTGTTCTCGCCCGCCGCGCTGCTTCCCCATCTTGCGGCAGCGAGCGGAACTCTTGACCAGGTCCGGCCTTCGGATTCTGAACCTGAATGATAGAGGGGAATTGGGAAGCCAACGTCTGAGTTGATTTCGTCGCGCGCACGTGGGATAAGTTGGCTATGGTTTCGCCAAAAAGGGAAATTGTGATTCGTTGCCAATCAACGCTCTTCGGGATTTTACTTTCGTTCTGTTTCAGTTTGCAGGCCCAGGTTGGACCGCCCGGCGGTCTTCGCGGCAGCCCGGGCGGTCCGCCGCGCGCGCCTTTCGCCGGCAAAATGAAGGAGCTTTTCGGCGAAAATTCCGCCTTTACTGCCAACATGCATATGGAGACGAAGACGCAGGGAGGCAGCATGAGCGTTCCGGCGAAGCTTTCATTCCTGGACGGCAAATCTCGCTTCGAGATGGATATGACCAAAGCCAAGGGCGCAGCGATGCCTCCCGGCGTGGCTGAGCAGATGAAGGCGATGGGCATGGGCGAGATGATCAGCATCACGCGCCCGGAGAAGAAGGAAAGCTATATCATTTATCCGGGCCTCAAAGCCTATGCAGTGACGCCGGCCACGGACGAAGACATGGCCACCGCCGGAAAAGAACAAATCAAAAAGACGGAACTCGGGAAAGAAACGGTAGATGGGCATCCGACAACAAAATACAAGATGCTGATGAAGGATGCGGACGGCAAAGAACAGGAGGCGACCTTGTGGAGCGCGTCGGATTTAAAGGACTTCCCGGTGAAAATCGAGATGAGCACCGAGGCGGGGCCTTCAATGGTGACGTTTAGTGATGTGAGGCTGGGCAAACCGGATGAATCGCTTTTTGATCCACCCTCCGGGTTCCAACGTTACAATGATGTGAGCACGATGATGCGGGAAGCCATGATGAAACGTTTCGCCCCACCCGGCGGCGGCGCGTTTCCGCTTGCACCACCGAACAAGTAAGGCGGCGTGATGGTCGCGCCGCTCCGCGAGTTGAGACCTTCTTTGCGGCGCCTGCTGCTGGCGACGGCCGGGGCTCTTGCGTTCCTCGTGATCTGCACCGCGATTCTTCTCCTGGCCACGGCGGAGCCGAGATATAAGGGACGCTCCCTCAGTACTTGGGTAAATATGGACATCGGGCACGCGCCCGAGGCGAGCCGAGCGATTCTGGAAATGGGCGAGCGCGCTTTGCCTACGGCAGTGAAGAAAATTGGGACGAAAGCATCCTCGATCTTTCCCCACTGGACCCTGCAGAAACTGGGGATCGACGTTGGCATCGATAACCCGGCGCAGGTCGCCCGAAACCAACAGGCGATTGGATATTGGGTGGTCTGTGTCCTGAGGGAAAAGGCCGCGCCCATCATCCCGCAACTGACAAATTACCTTTCTGACCCGGAACTCGCGGTCACGGCTTCAGACGCTTTGCAGGCCATCGGCGAGGAGGCGCGGCCGTCCATCCTGCAATGCATCGCGAGCAGTAATGCGGTGGTGCGGGCGAGCGCAGTTGGGTGCCTCGCTGGAATGGGCGGTAGCGGAGCTGAAGAGCTCCTTCGCTTGACCACGAATGCTGATCCAGCCCTTCGTGCGGAAGCATATTTTTATTTGCCGGGCGTAGTGCATCGATTGCCGAATCAAGCGCTTGCGACCATGAAGGCGGGGGTGGATGACACGAATGTGGCGGCAGCTTGCAAAGCGGCGATCGCGATGCGCTTTACGGGTGATTTCGGAACGAATCTGCTGCCGAAGTTGTATGAAGTGCGCGGCCGCTCGAACGTGAATCCCAGCTTGCTGGCAGACGTAAAAGGCTCGATCACGAATCTCGAGAAGCGGATGCGCTTCGCCGCTGCAACGAAAACGCGTTGGGGCGCATCTGGTAAATTTTGACAACTCGTTGCCGATAAGAACATTGAGAACTCGTCGAATTTGATGACGCTTTCCTGAAACCATGGCACTCGACGCTTTTGTTTATTGCGACTGTTTTGAGAAGAAGAACCTCCGCTGCGATCCGCCGGCCGGCGTGAGGGTTAGTCCGCAGGCGACCGGCGATCTCTTGTGCGACAGCTTCGATGAGGATGCCTGGTCCGCGTTTGTCACCTGGAAACACACCAAGGCTTG
>DASYTB010000004.1:0-6510 GCA_036002705.1 Verrucomicrobiia bacterium | reverse complement strand
CATTTTGTAATATACCGCGCGATTAAATTAAAAAAAGCGCCACATGGCCAACGAAAATAAAAAGCGGCGGACCTTCGGCTTGAATCCACGGCTGATCGTCTGCATAGTTTCAGCGGTTCTCACGCTGAAACTCTTCGTGGCGGACGCTCCCGCTGAACCGCCCCCGGAATTCGAACAAATCCTCAAGATCGACGTCCACTCGCACATTTTCGAAGAGATTCCGGAACTGATCGACATGATGCGCCGCGACAACGTGCGCATGATCAACGTTTGCAACCGTGGTCGCGATGGTCATCTCGAAGAAATGCACCGGATCGCCCGCGACCTTTACAAAAAATATCCTGACCTCTTTCCCTTCACTTCCTGTTTCGACCTCACCCAAATCGAGCAGCCAAATTATTCAAGCAACGTAATCACCTGGCTCGACGGCACCTTCAAAGATGGCGCCGTCATGGTAAAGCTGTGGAAGGAAGTCGGAATGGCGTTGCGCCGCTCCGACGGCAAATTCGTTTTGCCTGACGATCCCGTCTTCGACCCGATCTACGACTCCCTCGCGAAACGCGGCAAACCGCTCATGGCGCATCTCGCCGATCCAATTGACGCCTGGCGTCCGCTCGACCCAAAAAGCGTCCACTACGGCTATTTCTCCGCCAATCCAGAATGGTACTTCTACGACAAACCAGAATACCCAAGTCACACTCAAATCATCGCCGCCCGCGATCACATCCTCCAAAAGCATCCGGACCTGATCGCCATCGGCGCGCACCTCGGCAGCCTCGAACACGATCTCGACGAAGTCGCCAAACGCCTCGACCGCTATCCCAACTTCAACGTCGATTGCGCCGCCCGCACCCGCGATCTCACCTTCAAGGCGCGCGACGAAGTCCGAAACTTCTTCATCAAATACCAGGACCGCATCCTCTACGGCGTCGATACCACCTGGAAACCATTTCTCCAGGGCCCGCGCACCGAAGCCCAGCGCGCCGCCTTCGTGAGGCGTCTCGAAGAGCGTTACCGAACAGACTACCGCTTCTATTCAGCAGGCGGCCCCGTCCAGTATGACGGCGAAAAGGTCGAAGGTCTATCCCTTCCGAAATCCATCTTGGACAAATTCTACAACGGGAATGCTCGCCGGCTTATCTTACTGGGGCAAAAGTCCCTCGATTAGCTTCGCACGCAGCCAAACACAGTATTTCGCGGGCCGCCCATTCCTTGAGCACATTCAGATCGAAGATTTGGAATTGATCGGCGCTGAACTTGGTTCGGATCTTTTCCAGGCCGGCTTTAAGATGGTTGTGACGCCATTCTTCGTCCCAAAAACGTTCGAAGCCTTTGCTATCCGGGATACGCTCGATAGTGGTGGCGCGGTCATCGCGCGGTGCGGAGGTTTGAAGCCGGTGGTCCCAGGCCTGGCGTTTGGCGAATTGGATTGTGACCCTCCAGCTCGCGAGATTGAGCAGCCAGGTCTTGAATCGGCACTCGGCGGGATCGCGATGGAACTCGCCGACATTTTTCGCCGATCCGATGCAGGTTTCCTACACGACTTCGCCGCAAAAGGCCGCTCTGCTTCGCCCCCCGCGCCTCTGAGCTCCGCGATGCCGACTTCGACCGAGGTTTCTCGAACGAATAAACTGCGTTTGTCTTCATTACTCCAGTCGCACTCGCGCGTAGCTGATGGTGTTTCCGGACCCAACCGTCTGTCCGAACATTTCCAGCTCATGCGAACGCGGGGAGCCCGCTCGCACGGTCGCCGTCATAAACTCGGACATTGGATGTTTGAGCGCCAGCCGCAGCGGTTCACTGGTGCTCCCATCCGGCTTGAGGTCGAGAATGCGGTTCTCCGAGACTCCTCGGCCTTTCGCATCGCTTCCGCTGACGTAAAACACCGCGAAGAGACGGTTTTCCGGCGTCATCTGGAAACGCCCGCGCCCGGGAACTTCCCCGGCACCGCCTTCCTGCGCTTCGAGCAAGACCTGGCGCGAGACGATCCCGCCATCGCGCAGCACCGCATGGATGAGGGTGTATCGCTGCCTTTGCTCCCGGAAAAACTTGTCCCGCAACGACTCATCGAGCTTCCGCTCCGTCCAAAGCAAATGCACTGCTCCATCCGGCGCAAGCCACAAATCCCCCAGCGTGATCCCGCCGCCCGTGGAATCGACGTTCGCGATTTCAATCCACTCGTGAAACGGTGTCGTCGTGATGTCGGAAGTCCACGTATAAAATAGGCGCCGAAAAGTGTAATCCCACTCCCGTCCCGTTAATTGTTTTTTATAAGCGCGCCACTCCTGGTTCGGTTCCACAATGTCACTCGTCCCGCAGAAATGCACCGCCCGATTCTTCAACGCCACATTTGGATAACCGAGCCGAATCGGCTTCTGATCTTCCACCCGCCATTTCAACTTCCCTTGCGCTGACCATTTTCCGCTTCGGTCCAGGAAACTCCATTCCGCGTGGGTGTAATCGATATTCTGCAGTAGAATCAATTCGCGTCCCTCGCCATCGGCCGCCAGGCTCCGATACGAGTGCTCCGTGAAGCGCGGTGCCCCATCCCAAACCGGCTCCAGCCGCCTGAATTCACCCGGCTGCCGCGCATCGAACTCAAGCAATTCCGGTCGGGCGGGCCCGCTGTAAGTCTCTCGATTGGTTAACAGCGTCGGATTTGCCGAAAGAAAAAACCGGCCATCTGGAAACGCCGCCAGCGGCGACGGCTCGCGTGTTCGTCCCTGGTCCTGAGTCGGAATTAATTTCCACCCATTCGTCCCTCGCTTGAGTAATGTCCAGCGGCAGTTATTCAACGGCCTGGCGTCATGCAGCGTCTCCAGTCCGCTCGCGAACACATCATCTCCCACTCGAATCAAGCAGGTGGACCCATGACACCATAAAGGTCCCGCTCCATTATTCGCCGGCTCATAAGAATAAACATCCTCTTCCGCCTCAACGGCGGCCTTGAGCGCCGCGCCCTTCGAGCCAGGTTGTCCGGACAGGACCATTCCCATCGCCATGACAGCGGCCAGTCTGAATCTCGAGCGCATCTTCTCGAGCTTTCCCAAGTCGCGAATTAAAGGAAGCCAAAAACTTCGCCGCGGCACCGCGGCTGAAAATCATAAATGAGGGAAGTTCGTCCCTTACTCCGCCACCTCAGAGTTTCTCCGACCTGTCTTTGGGCTCTCTCCCTGCCAAGGCCGGGCGACGAGACCTATTGCTCCGGCACGGAATGGGGCCTTTCATTGTTATGTGGCCACTTTACTGCGGCAGAAACCAAGGGACGATTCTTTTCCCGAGGCGCGACGATAGGGAATGTTCCCCATGAAACTCTCCCGTTCAACGCTCGATCAAGTTCTCGAGCCGAATTTCTTTTTCTGGGCCACCGGCATTGAGGATACATTCATCACAGCGCCCTGGCCGCAGACAGGTCGCACCCTCGACGAATATGAACTCACCCAGCACTACGACCGCTGGCGCGAGGATATCGCGCTCATGAGCGAGCTTGGAGTAACTCACGCCCGTTACGGTATCCCGTGGCACCGGATCAACCCGACCCCGAATACCTGGGACTGGCGTTTCGCGGACCAAACGCTGGAATACATGCTGCAGCTCGGCATCGAACCGATTGTCGATCTCGTCCATTACGGCCTGCCGGCCTGGATCGAAAATGCTTATCTCAACCCAGCCTTTCCAGAGTACATGGCCGAATATGCGCGCCACGCCGCGGAGCGATTCAAAGGCCGCATCCACCTTTGGACTCCACTGAACGAGCCGCGCATCACCGCCTGGTATTGCGGCAAACTGGGCTGGTGGCCTCCGTTTAAGCGCGGGTGGGGCGGTTTTTTGCGAGTGATGCTCGGTGTCTGCCGCGGAATCGTTCGGACCACAAACATACTTCGCGAAGTCGATGGAGAAAACGTGGCGGTTCACGTCGATGCCTCCGACCTTTACCAGTCCTCGGATTCCGCGCTAGCGCCGGAAGTTCACCGCCGCCAGGAAATCGTTTATCTCGCGCTCGATCTCGTCAGCGGTCGAGTCACATCCCAGCACTCGCTTTTCCATTGGCTTCTGAAAAATGGCGTCACGGAGAACGACCTGCGCTGGTTCCAGGAGAACGCCATCAACCTCGAAATTATCGGCATAAACCTCTATCCACTCTTCTCCCAAAAAGTTCTCACCCGCTCGCCGAACCTCCGCATCAAAATGCCGTACGCAAGCGGCGACATCGTCGAGCGTTTGGCCGAAATGTATTTTAACCGGTACAATGTTCCGGTGTTCGTTTCCGAAACCGCTTCGCTCGGTTCTGTTCGAAAACGCGCTGCATGGCTGAAGAATTCAGTGGCCTCGACCTGGCGCGCACGCGAACGCGGCATCCCGATCGTCGGCTATACCTGGTGGCCGTTATTTGCGTTGGTCACATGGGCCTACCGGCAGGGAACTCATCCGCCCGCTTACTATCTCAAGCAAATGGGCCTCTGGGACCTGAGGAGCGAGACGAATGGAGAAATAATTCGCATCCGCACGTCGTTAGTGGATCAATACACAGCGATCAGCGCCCAGACTCCCTCTCCCCTGAAAGGGGAGAGGGTTAAGGTGAGGGATGAGGCGGCGAATGAGAGCCCGTCCAAAACTCATCGACTCGCCGCAGAAAGGAGCTGAATGTTTCGGAGTTTTTTCTTTGCTGGATTCGAATGCGCCACGGGCTACAACGCCATTGGCGAATGGATCGACCAAATTGCGGCGACGCATCACGACAAACACGCGGACGAAGATTACAAGCGCCTCCGCGAGGTCGGAATCGCCGCCGCCCGCGAAGCTATCCGCTGGCCTCTCGTGGACAAGGGCGGCGGCCAATACGATTTTAGCGCCGTCACCCCTTTTGTCGAAGCCAGCCATAACTACGAAATCGAAGTAATCTGGGACCTCTTTCATTACGGTTACCCGGATGACCTTGATCTGTTCTCAGAGGAATTCCCGCGCCGCTTTGCGGACTACTGCCACGCCGCCGCCAAATACATCTGCCGTAATTCAGACGGAATATGCTATTTCACACCTGTTAACGAACCGTCCTTCTTCGCCTGGGCCGGCGGCCATGTCGGACGTTTCGCCCCGCACTGCATCGGCAAAGGAGTCGAACTCAAACGCGCTTTGATCCGCGCCGCCATCCAAGGCATCAACGCTATTCGCGCCGCAATCCCCGGCGTACGCATCGTCAACGTCGATCCGCTCTGTCACGTCGTCGCGCCGAAAGATCGCCCTGAACTCCAAAAGGACGCGGATTGGTTCAACGACAAAGCCGTCTTTGAAGCCTGGGATATGCTCTCCGGCAGAATCATGCCCGAGCTCGGCGGCAGCCGCGCCCATCTCGATATCCTCGGCATTAACTACTATTGGACCAACCAGTGGGAGCTAGGCCATGACGAACATCCCCTCGCCGAGGACGACCCACGCCGAGTTTCATTGCGTGATTTAGTCGAACGCGTTTACCAGCGCTACAACGGCGATCTGCTCATCACCGAAACCGCGCACGTCGATGATATGCGGCCCAAATGGATGAAGTACGTGGCCGAGGAAGCTGAAGCCATGCTCCAAAAGGAAATCCCTCTCCACGGCGTCTGCCTCTATCCCATCCTCGGCATGCCCGAATGGCACGACCAAAACAAATGGACGCAGATGGGCCTCTGGGAACTCACTCAATCCCACGCCGGCCTCGAACGCCGCGTCTGCGCGCCCATGCTCAAGGCATTAAAAAAAGCGCAAGGCATCGAGCGCAAATTTCTGGCGAGGTCCGGCCAAAGATGATGTTGCCTCCCGAAAGGTCTCAGGGGCTTCCCGAAGCAGGCCTTCCGCTTTGCGCGGCAAGTCATTCAGCAAGGCCTCGGAGAGACATCTTTCCGGGTTTAGAGTAATTGTATTTGTGAATCTGAGGTGCCCCGCTGTAAGGAGGTGGAGGGAACCAGATGATAAGCGGCCCGAAAAGGCCGCTTTTTTTGTTGCGCTTCGGGGCCGAATTGGGTGAAGAATGCCGCAGAGCCAAGTGATGGTTGACCCGCGCAACGTGTCAAAGCCTTTGATAAGAGCGCCGCAGGATATCTCGGGTTTCGTTGACACCCCTTGGCGCAGTCATTACTGTCTGCTCGAACCATTTAAACCTTGTATCGTCGCATCGCATGTTACTGAAGATCAGTCTGGGATTAGCAATATTGGTCGGGCTGGCGACCTTGTACGTGAGTCATTTTCAAGTCGGAGGAAAAATAAACGATCTGACCGAACAACTCACGACCACGAAAACCACCCTCGAGCAGACGCAGCAAAGCGAGGCCAAGTTCAAGAAGGAGAGCAAAGACCTGCGCGGCCAGCTCGATAGTACCGCCAAGGAATTGGGCGCGGCCACGAACGAATTGATGGCCGCCCAGGCGAACGCGCAGGAACAGCGGCAGCGCGCTGACAAAGCCAGCACTGAGTTGACCAGCGTTACCGCCGAACGCAATGCCGCCCAGGAGGAACTTAATCGCTGGCATCTTT
>DASYTB010000003.1:0-8782 GCA_036002705.1 Verrucomicrobiia bacterium | reverse complement strand
GGGGCGGGTCCGATAGATCAAGCGTTTGCTTCGCGCCGAGTTTTCGGCCGGCCAGATAGATTGGATCGCCGGAGATCGGCAGGCCGAGGTCCCAGAGGTGCGCGCGGATTTGGTTGGTACGGCCCGTGATCGGACGTGCTTCGAGCAAAGCACTCCCGTCACCGGCACGTTCGAGAACGGTAAACTCCGTCCGGGCGGCCAATCCCGAAAGGTGATCGATCTCGCGAGCGCCAAACTGGCCTGGCTCAGCGCTGATCGGGGCGTCGCAAATGAAGAAATCCTCGGTGGGCGTGCCGTGGACGCGCGCGAGGTACGTTTTCTTGATCAGGCCGCGCTCGAATTGAGGCTGGAGCAACGAGGCAAAATGCCGAGTGCGCGCGACGAGGCAAAGGCCGGTGGTGTTCGCGTCCAGCCGATGCGCTGGCCGCGGTTTCTGAGGGTAATAAACCTGGTTCAGGATGAATTGAAGAGTATTGCGATTGAAGCGGCCGCTGGGGTGCATGGGGAGCGGCGCCGGCTTGTTCAGAACGATGATCGCTTCGTCTTCGTGCAGGATCTCGATATTCGCATTCACCGCAGGTTCAATAATGGCGGCGGTTTTGTGCAGGTAACGTTCTCCGGAACGAACGGCACGGGAGGCGCTCACCGGCTCATGATTTGAGTTCAGCAGGACGCCGGAAGCAATGATTCGTTCCCATTCCACGCGCGGAACATGTTTAAAAATCGTGACAAGAGATTCAATCAGGGAGCAACCGTCGCAATGGGCGGGAACGGTGAGCGGGCGAAAGTTGTCATAGGGCTCGCTGCCAGGAAGCGGATTTATAAGGCGGCGAATTGTTTCATGCCGCCGCGCGACGCTGGCCGCCGTTTGTTCCTGGGAAGTCTGGTAACAGTAGGGACAGGACTTGCCCGGAAGATACCGCTTATCGTTTTGCTCTTCGCTGGTCAGGGGGGTCAGGCAATGGAAGCACTGGGTGCTGTCCGTTTGGCGCAAGGAAGGATCGAGGCCAACCCGCTGATCAAAAACGAAACACTCGCCTTGATAATGCGCGGAACCGCATTCCTCGAAGTATTTAAGGATTCCGCCCTCGAGCTGAAAAATGTTCTGAAAGCCCTCGCGTTGCATGAAAGGTCCCGCTTTTTCGCAGCGAATGCCGCCGGTGCAAAACAGGACCACGGGTTGTTCCTTTAAGGCTGGCGGCAGCTTCCGGACGGCCTCGGGAAAATGACGAAAATGGTCAATTCCGATGGGGAGAGCGTTTTTGAATGAGCCGAGCTTCACTTCATAATCATTTCGAGTATCCAAAAGCGTGACCTCCCGGCCTTCATCGAGCCATTGCTTGAGAGTTTTGGCGGGGAGCTTGGGCGAGGTGGAGCGCGCCGGATCTATACCGTCCACGCCGAAGGCAATAATTTCTTTTTTGATGCGCACGAGCATACGACTGAACGGTTGGCGCTCGCTGTGGCTTACCTTAGGGGCAAGCGATTCAAGCCCGGGAATCGAACGGATTTCGGACAGCAAGAAATCGATCTTCTCCCGAGCGCCCGCCACGAACAGATTTATTCCTTCCGTGCTCAGAAGAATGGTTCCTTTGATCCCCGAGGCTTTACAGAACGCGAGAAGGCGGCCCCGGAGCGATTTTAGATCACTCAGGGACGCGAATTTGTAGGCGGCGATGTTGCGGATGCTGTTCATTGACGCAGCGATACGATATCCACGGCACGGCTTTTGTCACATTTCAGTCGGCTCCCGAGCCCGGCCGGATTGGCCAATATCCAGTAATCCGCATTGGGTTCAGCGACTTTTGCTTCAAAATCGAAATCTCGGCGCTATTCTCACGCCGTGCCGCCCGCGTGGCGGTTCGCTATGACTCTGAATGAGCTGAAAGCCAGGATTGAGGAGGGAGAGATCGACACGGTCATCGTCGCTATCCCGGATGTGTTTGGGCGATTGGTGGGCAAGCGCTTTACCGGGAAGTTCTTTCTCGAGAGCGTCGCGGAGCACGGCACCCACGGCTGCAATTACCTCCTCACCGTAAATATCGAAATGGACCCGATGGAGGGTTTTAAGCTCGCGAATTGGGAATCGGGTTTTGGCGATTTCGCGATGAATCCGGATTACGGCTCGCTCCGAATTCTGCCTTGGCAACCCGGCGCGGCGCTTGTGCTGTGTGATTTCCTTCGTGAAGATGGGGAACTCGTGGCCGAGGCGCCGCGTTCTGTTTTGCGGCGTCAAATCGAAGCGCTGGCGAACGAAGGCTTCGTTTGCAAAATGGCGAGCGAACTCGAGTTTTACCTTTTCAACAATTCGTATCCGGACGCGTTTGCCTCAGGCTACCGGAACCTCACTCCTTCCAGCGATTACCGCATTGATTATCATACGATGCAGCCCGCTCGCGACGAAACTCTCTTTCGCTCCGTGCGGAACATGATGTCCGCGGCGGGCGTGCCCGTGGAATCGAGCAAAGGTGAATGGGGCCGGGGCCAGCACGAGGTGAACTTCATTTATGATGAGCCTCTTGAGATGGCCGACCTGCACGTGGTGTTCAAGCAGGGGATCAAGGAAATCGCCGCTCAACAAAACCGCGCCATCACTTTTATGGCCAAACCTTCCATGAGTGAAGCGGGCAATAGTTGTCATATCCATTGCAGCCTCTGGCGCGACGGCGCGAATTGCTTCTGGGACGCCGATTCGAAAAAACAGACGCCGTTGTTTCGGCAGTTTTTGGGTGGGCTGCTTAAATATTCGCCCGAGCTTTGTTATTTCTTCGGACCGACGATCAATTCATATAAAAGGTATCAACCGGGAAGCTGGGCGCCGACAAAAATGGCCTGGTCTCGTGATAATCGGACGGTTGGCTTTCGAGTCGTTGGCCAGGGAAACGGTTTTCGAATCGAGAATCGAATGCCGGGCGCCGACGCCAACCCTTACGTGGCCTTCGCCGCCACGCTCGCGGCAGGCCTCGCCGGAATTCGCGAGAAGTTGGACTGCGCCGACGAGTATCGCGGGAACGCCTATGTTGATCCGTCTCTCGCCGCGCTCCCAAGCTCGCTTCACGACGCGGTCGAAACGTTTCGCGCGAGCAAACTGGCCAAGGAAGCGTTCGGCGAAAACGTCGTCGAGTTTTACGCTCACACCGGCGAACTTGAGGTGCACGCCTTCAATAACTCGGTGACCGATTGGGAAAAAATCCGCTACTTCGAACGAATTTAATTTCAGCATGCAGAACCCCACGACATCTCGCTCGATCCAGTTCGCCATCTGCAACGAGATTTTCAAAGAGTGGCCACTCGCGGAGACTTTCGCGTTTGTAGTCAAGACCGGGTACGATGCCATCGAGATTGCGCCGTTCACAATTGCGAAATACGTCACCGAAATTCCCCAAAGCCGCCGCGCGGAGATCAAAGCGCTGGCCGAGCGAAACAACCTCGCCATCTCGGGCGTTCATTGGGTGCTCGTGCAAGCCGAGGGCATGCACCTCACACATCCAGATGCCGCGGTTCGACAGCGGACGTCCGTCTATTTCTCCGATTTGGTGAACTTCTGCGCGGACCTCGGAGGAAAGACCATCGTGGTCGGCTCTCCCAAACAGCGCAGTCTCGAACCGGGCGTTTCCTTCGAGCAAGGTTGGGAGTGGGCGACCGCCGTTTTCCGCGAACCGGTGATGCGGGCGGAGCAACGCGGCGTCACAATTTGTTTCGAACCGCTGGCGCCAAGTGAAACGAACTTCATCAACACGGCGCGGCAGGCGATTGAATTCGTCGGGCAACTTCACACCCCCCATTTCAAGATCATTCTCGATGTGAAAGCGATGTGCTCCGAAGCGCGGCCCATCCCGGAAATCATCCGAGAATCCTGGCCGAACTTCGCTTACTTCCATGCCAACGACAAAAATCTTAAGGGCCCCGGTTTTGGCGAGGTTGACTTCCGTCCCATTGCAGGCGCTCTTAAGGAAGTTGGATACAAGGGCTACGTCTCCGTCGAAGTTTTCGATTTCACGGAAGGCCCGGAACGAATCGCGACGGGCAGTCTCGAAAACCTCAAACGCGCATTTGGCGAAAGTCAGTGATCTGGTTCATCCGCTTGTCTTTTCGACCGCATGGGATTTACATTCTTCACATGAAGAGCGCGAGCCTAGCCGAAGCCCGGGCAAATCTGCCCGAGTTAATTCGAGCCGTTGAATCCGGCGCTGAGATCGAAGTTCTTCGTCGGCAGAAGGCCATGGCGAAGATCGTGCCGTCGCGCACCGCATCCAAAAAGCAAAAGTGGGCTGACCACTTCTCCAAACTGGATAAAATATTCGGTGGTAAGCCCGCTCGAGGTAAACCGGGCAGCAAAATCATCATTGATGGGCGCAGGTGAGAATCTATTTTGATTCGAAGATCCTAAAATCTTCGACATTGTGTTTGGGACCAGCTAAAAAGACGGCGTTCCCATGAAAGCGCATTATCTAGTTTGGATTCTTATCTGTTCGGTAATTCGCTGCTTCGCAGGCGATGTCCCGAACATTGTTTTTATCACGGGTGAATTCGAGTATCACTCGAAGGAAACTTTTCCCGAATTCGCGAGGGGGCTTGAACAAGACTACAAGGTCAAGACCACGATTCTACAGCGGCCCGACGACGAAAAGGTCCAGAGTATTTCCGGGCTGGAAAAATTGGCCGATGCGGACCTGGTGATTCTGATGATGCGCCGAATGGTCCTGCCCGAAGATCAGATGGCGCTTATCAAAAAGTATTTGGATTCGGGCAAGCCCCTCATCGGCTTGCGTACGGCCAGTCACTCGTTTGAGAATTGGAAAGAATTCGATCGCGAAGTGCTGGGGGGAAACTACGGCAACCATTTCGAAAATGACCGAAAAACCACAGTCACAATCATGCCGGAGGCGCGAGATAACCCGATCCTGCGCGGGGTGACGAGTTTTGTCTCGGATGGCGCGCTTTACCGCAACACCCCCCTTCAGCCAGGATCAAAGCCGCTGCTCATAGGCAGCGCCATGGGCCACCCGCCGCAGCCAGTCGCCTGGACGCACGAATATAAAAGTGGGCGGATCTTTTATTCGTCCCTGGGGCACCCCAACGACTTTAAAGAGCAATCCTTCCAAAACCTTTTGCATCACGCCATTGAATGGGCGTTGAACACTCCCTTGCAAAAGCGTGACGTAAAATGAGAGTTATTTTAGCGGGCCTTCCGGGCCTTTTCTTTGCCATCGCGCTGCAAGCGGCCGATGTGACGAAAGGCGAATTCAAAGCCGCCGCGCCACCCACGGATACACCCGCGGCGAAAACCCGAGCCAAGCCTCACAGCGAAGAGAAAAGCTATCCCTTCTCCGGCGTTATCGCTTCGGCGGAGAGCGGAAGCATCGTCCTGAAGGGCAAAACCAAAAATCGCGTCATTCTCCTTACGTCCGAGACACGGATTGAACGAAACGGAACGGCGACGACTTTCGCGGATGCTAAAACCGGTGAAAAAGTTAGCGGGACCGTACGGAAAAATGCCGCAGGCAAAGAAGAGGCGGTAAAAGTTTACCTCGGAGGCCGAAGCAACTCAGGCAAAGCCTCAGCGCCGAAGTAGAACGCGACAATTCTCCTCGTTTCTATGGCGAGTTGGCGCTTGAGCTCCTCATCACCGCGCCGAATACTTTCTGCAGCAACTCGGTCGTGCGGGCCTGGGGATTTTCGCGAATCCGTTTTTCTTCCTCGGCGGCCAAGCTGAAAAGACCATCCAGAGTTTTGGTGGTGACGTAACTATCCAGGTCGAGTGAACTCCTGGAAAATAAGCCGGTCAGGAACGGAACCCCATTGACAAACTCTTTGTACGCGGCGGTCGCCCCGCTGCTTTCGGTTGCTTCCCGCACGATGGGCATGAACTTGCTGAACAAATTGGTTTCCGACGCTTTCCGAAAAAAATCCGTAATCGCCGAGGGAGATTGGGACGTGAGCAGCGCCGTGGCATCGTGAATTGAAATCTCCTGCACGGCTCGCAGCAGCACTTCGGAGGCTGCAGGGACGGCTTTTTCCGCCGCATGGTTCATCGTTGCCTCAAATTGATTCATCAGCGCGTCCTCATGAATTCGGCGCAGCCCGCGTTCGACGGTCGAAAGCTGCTGCGGAATTGGGATGTGGACATGGACATTGGTGAGAAAGCCATTGGTCCGTCCAAGACTCGCAATCGCGGCATCAAATCCCTTGGCCAGCGCCTGTTTGAGCGCGCTGCTCGTCTCATTGGTGCTGAGAGGGGCTGGCGTGCTTGTTTCCGACGCCTTTCTGCCAATAATGTTTGTCCCAAGCGAACTGTTCGCCAGGGCCTGCTGGTTTGTCTTGGTTTGTTGACTTCCGTTTAAGATCGCATCGAGAATTCCGGCGATGCCTCGCGCCGGGGCATTCGTCCTGGTGCTGGCAGCATCTGGCGGCTCCGCTCCCCTGCCCGGCCGCAACGGTGCGACCAACAGTATTGAAAGCGCTAGGACCCTTGAAACCCACTTCATTCCCGTAGTCTAACGCGCCTGCTCCAGTTCTCAATGGATAAAACCGCATTCCGTAGCGCATAGCTCACCCACCGCGCCTATTGTATTGCCCCTGCCGTGAACTGTACAGGCGGTGACCAGTGGCTCCAGCGGCCAGTGGCGTCCTTTACGCGCGCACGGGCTCGATAAACATGTTCCGGTTTGAGTGCATCCTCCGGGATTGCGACGTCGTTCCTGAACTCTGTTAATTCCGCCGACTCCCAGACGGGTGTTATTTCGTAGCGGCCGGGCTTGGATGATTTTCCCCGGATTTCTTTCGGCGCATCGATTTCACCAATGCGCCAGCGCATCGCGGCAAAACTTCCCGCGCCCGCAAAGTTCGATGTTTTGAATCGCAGGCCATTGATCGGGTAACCGGGTATTCCGGCGTAGGTGATCACAGGAGTTTGCGGAATGGGGCCGTCCCGAAGGAGAGACCGGTCAATGTAATTGGCGCGTCTCCGGACATACTCTTTCATCTGCCGAACCATGCCCGTGAAATCGCCGGTCGGGGAATCCTGGTAAAACAGACCCTGCCCCGCTTTGCCCCCCATCGCGTAACGCGACCTCATGATGGGATGAAAATCCCATTTGGCGCGATCCGCATCCACAATCGAAAGCTGGCCCGGTCGGGCGATTATTGCCGCGCATTCGTCGATTAATCGGTCGGTTTCATCCGGATTGAAAAGCAAATCCCGAATTTCACGAAGACGATTCTCATACTCCAGGCGAAACGGTCCGCGCGAGAGAACCGGGTACTGAAACGGTTCCACGCCATTGCCGTACATATGATCTCCCCAGCTCAGATCAATGTCCCAGGGAATGACGCACCATTTGGCACTCTCCGGGTTGAAATAAAAATCGTAATTCTTTCCGGCGACGACATCATAATGATGGATCGCCTCCAGAATAGAACGGTAGCTGTAATAGCGCGGCAGGTCCACGTTCGCGCGCCACCACGCATCATTTTGCCGGCCATGGTAGGCGTTTATGAGCCGGCGCAGGTCCGATCCATCCTCCGGCTGATTGTCGGCGTGATTGCTGAGTTCGCCCTGGCCATTCATCATTTTGAACAGGTTTCCCTCGGGCAGGCCGTGTTCCTCGAGGAAATGGCCATCCTCATTTTCTATGGCCAGGTAGAGCCCCCAAAAGTCGCCGCGATACTGATCCGCCGGATTCTCCTCCTTTCCATCGACGATTCGCAATGAAATCCAATGGGTCCGCGGCGCATCGACTCCAGCCAGGTTGAACAGCCGGAATCCGACCGACTCATACATGCCTTGCTCGCCCCGGCGGCCATAATCCCCTTGCTGGATGCAGGCGCGAAGGTTCAGCTTTCCCCACTTGGTCTTGTACGTCTGCCCATAATCGTTCAGAGCCTGCAGATGGTGGCCTTTGTTGAAATCGATTTTCCACATGTTCTTACCCATGGCGTAGCGCCACACCCCGCCGCGCGCGCGAAAACGAACGTGATCATAAACCTTGCCGTTGGCCACGAACGTCCCCGTATAGTGATAATCTTTCCCAAACGACTGCTGGTACCAGGTGGCGTTCTCGACATCTTTGATTTTGCCGAGAAGAAAATAGCTCTGCACCTGGCCCATCACGTCATTGCCGAACTCGACCGCCTGACGTTTCTTTTCGTCGCCCCCGCCCGGCTGGATCGCCGCTTTCCAGGAGGGAATGCCGTCATAAACAAAATAGGCGAAGTTCGGTTCTGGATCATTGGCTGCAGGAGCGGCCACCCCTTGACCACCGTTCTCGACGCCTTTGAGCCGGTAACGAACCAAGCGACGGTGCACCTGTATGACACCCGGAATTTCGGCGGAAAATCCGCCATTCCCATTCGTTTGCATCCGGAGCGGAACCCAGCGTGATTTATACTCCGAATCTTTCAGCGCGACGTAAGCGCCCGGCTCGACAATTTGATATTCCAGGGAAACGGAGGTGAGAGGCGTCTTTGGAATCGCTGAGATCGTGACCGCCTGCCCGGAACGCGGTTGCTTCGGCGAATGCTTGACCTCCATCGCCGCGGGCACCGCCGCCTCCTTTTGCGCGCCACATGCGGTCAAGGCCAGAAGCCACGAACAAAGAATAACTACCAATCCGCGACGGCCCGCATTCATAAGCGTTGTAGCTGGTTCATAGCACAAACCCTGTTTAGACGCACGACTGCATCGATGAGTTCGCACGGTTCGTTCTTCTCTTCGGAGTCGATGCAGAAGCTGACAGCGTCGGAGCAAAAACGTTCTAAACGGGAGGGGTGAATCTTTTCA
>DASYTB010000002.1:0-5060 GCA_036002705.1 Verrucomicrobiia bacterium | reverse complement strand
CCTGTCGCAAAAGAGCGGGACCGACGAGGACTCCGCCATGTTTTTGAACGGTGATGGTTTCCTCCCCAATCCGCATGCGTCCCGTGCCTTCCAGGACGAAATAAAATTCTTCCATCTGCGGATGTCGATGCAACGTGTTCGCGCTCTTCGCTGGCAATCGCCACAGGCGGGCGCTGAGAATCTCACTGTTCGTGCGCTCCAAAAAATCCGCGTTCGGAATCTTCATCAGATTGGAAGGCCTCCAGGAGAGATCTCCGGGCTGAATGACGAAGTAACGATCGACCGGCTTCATTCGCGAAAAGCTGACCAAATAGTGAACGAGGCGCAAGCGGGAAGGAGCAGGCCGCCTCGGAGTGACCCGCACTGGTCAACGAGGGCCACTAAAAGCGTTTTAAACCGTTAAAAAAATCCCTGACCGGATTAAGGTTCGCTGCGCAAACAGTTTCAGGGACTCTCCCGATACCTTCCGCACGCCCGCGAAAGTATATATTTGTCCATCGGTCATAACAACCGGCAGAGATGCTTTAACGCGGAAATATCACGAGTTGGAAAGGAGAATAAAAATACAATGATGACAGCAAGAATAACCCCGGAAATAATCACCACGCTTAGGCGCGAATTGCAGCAGGTGCGGCAGCAGTCGCTGCAGGCCACACGCCAGGGTGATTTTATGAAGGTTGCGCGCCTCACCGCGGTCGCGGCCAGTCTCAATAAGTCGATCATGGATGCCGAAGGCGAATTGCTCGCCCAAGCCTGATCCAACGGGTGTTTCGAAAGATTTCGTTCGGAAAAATCCAAGACAAAAAACCAGGGGGAGCGTTCAAGGCTCCCTTTTTTTATTCTCTTTCTGTCAGCATGGCCTCCGCGTGCTTTTTCGCGGCTTCACCACCGCCCAGCATTCGCGCCACTTCGTGGAGACGCTCTTTCCCGTCCAACCGCTCGATCGTCGAAAGCGTCCGCCCCTGCTCCGCCTTTTTGCTCACGACAAAGTGGTTGCGGGCCGCCGCCGCGACCTGCGCCAGATGCGTGATACAGAGCACCTGATGCTGCCGCCCAATTCGCCGCATCTTCTCGCCCACCGCCGCGGCGGTTTCGCCGCCCACATTCGCATCCACCTCATCAAAAACCAGCAGCGGGATCCGGTCCTGCGCGGCCAGGACCGTTTTCAGCGCGAGCATCACCCGCGCGAGTTCACCCGATGAGGCTATCGCCCGCAGCAATCGCGACGGTTCACCAGGATTTGGCGCGAACAGGAATTCCGCCTTGTCAATGCCATTTCCCGGAGCGGCCGAGTTTCCGAAGAGTTCTTCCCGCGCCATAGTGTCGACCTGGACTTCGAAGGAACTTTGTTTGAACCCGAGATCATTCAGTTCCCGCGCCACGGCTTTTCCGAGCTTCGGAATTGCCTTTCGTCGCGCGGCGCTCAGCTCTCGTCCGCACGACCAGACCGCTTCTTCTGTCTTCCGTATCTCGCCGTTCAGCCGCTCCAATTCAACATCGCGCGATTCAAGTGCAAGAAGTTTCTGCCGGGCCTCATTGCCAAACGTAATGACATCTTCGGCGCTCGCCCCATATTTTCGTTTCAGACTTTGAATCAGATTCAACCGTTGTTCCAGCTCTTGCAGCCGCGCCGGATCGACTTCGATTGAATCCGCGTAACGGCTCAGCTCGCGCTGGAGCTCACTCAAGGTGCTCACCGCCTGCTCCTGTAATTCGAGAATAGCCCCCCCACCTGCATCCAACCGGGCGAGTTCAGCCAAAGAGCGTCCAATCGCGCCCGCCTGGTTAAAAAGCGAATTATCATCCTCGTTCAGGGCCGCGAGCGCTGTCTGCGAAAGTTCGATCAAACGCGCGGCGTTGCTGGCGCGCGAAAACTCCGTCTCGAGCTCTTTCTCTTCGCCGACAACGAGTTTCGCGGACGTAATTTCTTTGACCTGAAACCGTAATAGATCGAGTTGCTGCGCGTAGGTCCGCTCATCGATGATCAATTCGTTTTTCTGCCGCAGCAATTCCGAGCGATTTCGACAAAGTTCGTGAAAGCGCTGACGCAGCGGCAGCGCCTCCGCGTAAGCATCCAGGATTTCCAATTGCCGGGCCGGATGCAGCAGCGATTGGTGTTCGTGCGGCCCGTGCATATCCACCAGATACTCTCCAAGCTCCGCCAGCACGGCCAGCGTGGTCGGCGATCCATTGATAAATTGCCGATTCGCGCCCGCGCTCGTAAACGTCCGCTTCAGAACCAGTTCGGCGGCTTCGCATTTTTCAAGCCCGCGCGCCTCCAGAAGTTCGTTAATCAGCCTCGCCAGTCCATCCGTCGAAAATACCGCCTCCACCGCGCAACTGTCTGCTCCCGCCCGAATCAGACTGCGATCCGCCCGCTCGCCGAGGACAAGATTCAGCGCCCCGATTATCACCGACTTGCCCGCGCCCGTTTCCCCGGTGATGGCCGTGTACCCCGGCTCGAGTTCGAGCGTCAGGTCCGGAACCAAAGCGAGATTTTTGATGCGCAGCGTCGTGAGCACGCGAAAATCTAATCAAACCGGAAAATTACGGAAGAGTGTATTCCTCCACCATCTGGCCTTCCGCGGAAGTCCGCCAGGCTTTCACCAGGTGCCACGGCGCTTCCGTGCGGTCGCGAGTTACTCGGTAATGATAAATCGATCCATCCCCTTGCTTCTCGCCCCGAACATTTCGATTGAGCGCATCCGTGGCGGTGGCGGCGTCGATATCCGCGAGCGTCAAAGGCTCGATCAGCGCAGCGTGGTCCCCTTTGTTAAAGCCGGGAAGCTCGCCCCGCTCGCCCAAGCGATACAAATAGGCCGCCGCGCTTCCGCCGGAATCGCCTTGTTCCGAGAAGTAGAGGTAAAGCGCGATGCGAGTTTGTATGTCCGGGATCGGCTTGCCGCTCAGCGAGGAAAGGCCCAGGAGCCGGCTGATCTCGGCTCCATTCGGTTGTCGCTCGAGATAAACGCTGAACCGCGCTTCGACATCTGCCGGCGGGTTCCCGCCTTTGTAACCCAACGCCTCGTAAACCATGTTCATCTTCGCCGCGATTGAAGTGACAGCACTGGTCCGGAGAAACTCCGCCCACAATTCCTCCAGCGCTTTGCCCGTCGCCGCCTGAAAGAGCGCATCATCGTAAGAACCGCTCCATAACGCGCGCTGCAATTTCGGAACGATCTTCGGGTCATACGCGCCCTCGACAAAAATCAGGAACGCGGCCGCGCACGCGTAGCCGGAAGTATAATGCGGCCACAATGCGGAACAGCGGGCGCAGCTTGTGCCACCGGCGCCGGCAATGTTCGTTCTGGTCAATTGATAAGCCACATAATCGGCAACGCCTTCTCGCCAGTAATAAGGTGCTCTCCAGAACCGATACCACCGGTAACCTTGAGCCGTGTGGGCCATTTCGTGGAGAAGCAGTCTCTCGAGATCGGACGGGTCTTTCTTCAATTCCTCCACGTCGAGATAAATAGTCGTTCCCTGCGCCGCCCCCGGCAAAGTGAACGTCCCAAATTTCGGCATGTTCCGCGCCGAACGTTTCAGCGCGCCTTTGAACTGCCCGGTCAGATTCCGCTTGAAAACGATGTCAATTTGCCGAGCGCGAGCCTGGGTGTCATCTCCGAGCAGCCGAACCACCTTCGGATAAAGCTCATCCCCCAGCGAGCGCGCTTGCGCCGCCAGTTCAGGCATTTCGGCCGTGCCCTCAAAGCGCACCTTTCGAATGGACCGGATCGTCGAGGGAGTAGCGCCGGAGGTCGCCGCGCGCTGGTTGAAACAGCCGGCCAGGGCCGCTGCCATCAAACCAAACGCCAGGAGAAGAACCGTTTTCATCTCGTTCGCAGGGCCATTCGCATCCGAACAATTCAGCTCGCCGGCGAACCTTCTTTCGGCAGAGCTTCCAAAAGAACCCGCCGGACAATCCGAGTGACAAAATACGTGACGAAAATCGTCGTCGTAAAGCCGATTCCGGTCACCACCCATTTGGTCCGCCCGGTGGCGATTGGCACCGCCCCCAACGCGGCGATCTCGCCAATGATCGAGCCGAGGTAAACGAACATGCAGGACATCGGTATTAACGAAAGCCAGGTGATCCCAACGAAATGCAAAAAGGGAATGCGCGTTAGACCAAAAACAAAATTCAGCGGGATAAACGGGAATGCAGGCGAGAGCCGGATCAAACCCACGATTTTCCAGCCCTCATCCGCCACCGCGGCATCAATCGCCCGAAATTGCGGGATGTTCGAGAACTTTTTCTGCACCCAATCGCGCGCCAGATAACGGCTCAGCAGGAACGCGCATCCAGCGCCGAGCGTTGCCCCAACGGAGACGAGGAACGTTCCCTTTAGAACACCGAACAGAATTCCCGCTCCCAGCGTGAGAATCACTCCGGGGAAAAAAGTGAGGCAGGCAACGATGTACGCCATGACGAACCAGAACGGAGCCCACGGCCCCAGCGCCCTGATGTGATGGAGCGCCTCCCGAACGATCTGCCGCGCATCCACAACCTGCACCAGCCAGTAAACGGCTAACAGCAATCCGACGGCCAGAACTGCCCGGAGCGCCTTTTGCGGAAGAGAAGCGCGGCTCCGATTACTCCGCCCAGGCATTGCGCAGAAAACGCAGAAAATTTGCGTGCATGATGTTTTCCACGTCCTGCTCCTTGTAGCCGCGCTTCGCCAGCAATCCGGGCAAACGCTGCAAATCAGCAATGCTCTTCAAATCCGCAGGCGTCTGTTCCGTCCCGAACGCGCCATCCAGATCGCTTCCGATTCCGCTGTGCAACGAGTTGCCCGCCAGTTGGCAGATATGATCAATATGGTCGATGATGTGCTCGATCTTCAGCCCCGCCGATTCAGGCGTCGTAATTTTCTTGCGCCATCCCGGGATCATCATCCATGCGTCAAAAACCGCGCCGATCACCGCCCCGCGTTCAATCAGCTTTTTGATTTGGTCATCCGAAAATTGGCGGTTATGTGGAACGAGCGCGCGGCAATTGTGGTGGCTCGCCCAGACCGGCCCGAAAAAGTGGTCCATCGCTTCCCAAAAACTGTCATCGC
>DASYTB010000001.1:0-5152 GCA_036002705.1 Verrucomicrobiia bacterium | reverse complement strand
CGCTCGCTCAAAGATTACACCGGCGAATATGAGAAGGCGTTTCTCGATGATTTTGATGCGCTCAACTGCCTCCGCCCGCACGAGTTGCCGCACGCGACGGACTTCATCGCGGAAATTGTCCGCCTCATTGAAAGTCTGATGCAACATGGCTTTGCCTATCGCGCTAACGACGGCTCGGTTTATTTCAGCATCGAGAAATATCGCGCGGCGGGCCGCAAGTACGGCCAGTTGCTGAACTTGAATTTTGAGGAGCTTCGGGTCGGCGATCGGGTCAGCGCGGACGAATACGCGAAGGAATCCGTGGCCGATTTCGCCCTCTGGAAGGCTCGGGTGCCTGAAGACGGCGCGGTTTACTGGCCGAGCCCGTGGGGCGAAGGCCGCCCCGGTTGGCACATCGAGTGCAGCGCGATGGGCATGAAGATTCTCGGCCCAAGCTTCGACCTGCATTTGGGCGGCGAGGATCTGATCTTTCCCCATCACGAGGATGAAATCGCCCAAAGCGAAGGATCGGGAGCGCAAGCGTCAGGCAAGCGGTTTGTGAAGCATTGGATGCACATCGCGCACCTGCTTGTGGAAGGGCGCAAAATGTCCAAATCGCTCGGCAACTATTTCACGCTTCGCGATCTGTTCGAAAAAGGATTTACCGGGCGGGAAATCCGTTACTTGTTGCTCTCATCCCATTATCGCGAGTCGTTCAACTTTACCCTTGAAGGACTTTCCGGGGCGCGCACGGCTCTGGGGCGCATCGACGAATTAGTTGGCAAGTTGCGCGTAATTTCCACACCGAACAGTTCCGCGGCAGAGGAAGCGATTCTCACCCAGTTCACCGAGGCTTTGGATCAGGACCTCAACACGGCCGCCGCCTGGGGCCATATCTTCGAGTGGGTGCGAACGACCAACAAAGCGCTCGCCGAGAATTCTCTCTCGCCGGTACAGGCCGCGGCCAAATTGGCAGCCTGGGAGCAAATGGACACCGTCCTCGGAATCGCCCCGAAGCCGCCGGTCACGGAAATTCCGCCCGAGATCGAAGCTCTGCTCAACGACCGTCAGGCCGCGCGGAAAGCCAAAGACTTCGCTCGCGCTGATGCGATCCGCAACGAATTGAAATCAAAAGGGTGGGTGATCGAAGATACCCCCAAAGGTCCGAAGCTGAAAAAATTCTAACGGTGCTACCTGAACTCCACCGTCTCCTGGATTTTTTCAACAACGGCATCGCTGCCGCTGAAGCCCACAATTCGCACCTTTGCCCCGCGTTCGATGAGATCGCCCTGCGTAATGACATCGACGAACTTTTGCCCGAACTGAGCCTTGCCACCGGGGCGCAAGGTCGAGAGCGCGACTCCAAGCTCACCAAGCATCGTGGATTGCGTTTGCACGATCCGCGCCGCCGAACGTGTGCCGCTCGCTCCTTGCGCGACCAATCTGGTGAAGAGCGGCGTCTTTAGCAGGTAGCGGCTTAGCAGGATCATCACGATGATCGCTGCCGCGATGGTTAGCAAGACGTTGAACAATGATTCACGGACCAGGCCAAAGGCCGGAACCATGGGCATGCCGGGATAAACATCCACCATCGCCATCACCAACGCGGCGAGCATTAATCCGGCGCCGACGAAGCCGATCAACAGCGTTCCCGTGAAGACGAACAGCTCGAGAATAAAAAGCGCCAGACCGATGACGAATACCACCGTCCATTCGAGTCCCGACAGACCCGCGACATATCCGCCGAGGAAATAGAGAGCAAATGATACGATGCCGACGATTCCAGGCAGGCCGAATCCGGGCGTCTTCATTTCGATATAGGTCCCGATGATTCCGGCCAGGAGCAGCAGCGGACCAATTGCCGTCAGCCAAGTCGCGAGTTGCTCCGCGCCGGTCGGTTCGATGCGGACGACCTTGGCTCCCGTGAATCCGAGCCGGCCCAGGACAGCATCGAGTGAATCGACCGTGCCGGACGATAGCAACGGTTTGGGCGGGTTCCCATGCTCCTTTTCCGCCTCGAGATTCGTCAGAGTCAGAATCTGTCCTTTCTCGTTGAGGACCTCCCCGTCAATCCTGACCTCTCGATTCCGATCGATCATCGCTTCGATCACGGCCGTGTTGTAACCATTTTTCTCCGCGCTTGTCCGGACCAGCGCGCGCACCCCGGAAGTCATTTTTGCTTCGACGGTGTCGGGCATTTTTTCGATCCCGCCACCCGGAGACATCAGGATCGGCGCTGCGGCGCCAATGACACTTTGCGGCGCCATAAAAATCTTTTGCGTCGCCACGGAAATGAAGGCACCAGCCGAAAACGCTTTTTGGTTTACATAAGTGGCGGTTTGTCCTTTAAATTGATTCAGCGAACTGATGATTTCCTCGGTCGAATCCAACCGCCCGCCATTGGTAGCCATGTCCAGAAGCAACAAATCGGCCTTGGCCTCGATTGCTTGTTTCACGCCGCGGCGCACCAGATAGGTCAGTGGCGTGGAAATCTCCTCCCGGATGGGAATAACATAGACCGTCTTGCCTCCAGTATTTTCGGAAGCCGCAGCGCACAAAAGCAGCGCCAACGGAACCAGAGCGATCACCCGAATCCATCGCGGTTTCATACTCGATTACGTTACTGGGCGGCGCGCCCTGATGCAATCACCGCGTTTATTTGTTTGATATCCGGCTGGTCCCTCGAATGGTCGTCTCGGTTTCATCCCTTTCTCGTAGATTGCCTCCTCAGCGTTGGCCGGTAGAGTACCTGCCATGCTCGGCCTGCTGGTATTGTTGTTAGTTTTGTCTGGACGCGGTGCAGATAATGCCGTTCCGACACCCGATCAGGTGCTACGCGGATTGCGAAGCTTCTACGGCAAGACCAGTCGTGCGGATGGATCTTTTATACCGGGGATTGACCCAAACTATCGCGGAATGTCGGACACGGCCTACAGCGATCTTGCGGCGATCACCTACGCGATAGCGATCCACCGAACTTTCGGCTGGAAGCTCCCGTACGAACAGCGCACTTCGGAATTCCTTCTTTCGCGCCAGCGGGCCGATGGGGACTTCTTTAACGTCGCTGGAACGGTTGATCCAAACTCCCCGGACGGTCGCGTTTACAATACGACTCAAGGAATCGTCGCGCTGCATGCTCTTGGCTTGAAACCGCGCTACAATCCGCTTCCGGTTTTCGAAGAGATATTGCGCGCGGATTACAAAAAGCTCCCGGATTATTCGACGAGTTTTTTCCCGCTCGCTTATCTGGCTTACGGGCAACCGATTCCTCCCGCCGCGGATCGCAGCATTCGCGAGCTGATGGAGCAAGGCCCGGATGGCTATATTCACGATCATATCGCCACCACTTTTCACGCGTCGCATTATTATCGTCTCGTCGGCGAACCGACCCCGCGAGCCGAACAAATCGTCCGACGCGCACTCCGCGACCAGAAGCTCGATGGCAGTTGGATGCTGAATATGCCGTCGCGCGACCGGCACGCGACCTTTGACGCGGTCTTCAGCTTGCATCAACTCGGTCATGGCCGCGAGGATTGCAAACACGCGATCGAGCATGCGGTACACTGGGCCTTGAGTTGCCGCAATCCTGATGGCGGCTTCGGCCATTTCCCAGGTTCCACCTCGGACGCGGACGCGGTTTACTTCCAAGTCGGTGTTCTCGTGATGGGTGGCTTTTTGAAACCCGTGACTCCTCTGCCGCCCGATCCTCACTTGCTCTCGTGGGGGCATCTCATGCCGCTGCTCAAGTAGCTCCTCTATGCGCCGCCAAGTTCCAATTCTGACCTTCTTGCTGCTGGTCGGTATCCCACGAATCTCTCTCTCCGCGCCGCAAGAGCAGTTCTCGGTCAAACAGTCCGGCTGGATTTCTTCTCTCGCGTTCAGCGCCGACGGAGAGCTTTTGGTGAACGCTTGTTCCGACAATGCCGCCCATCTTCGTAAAACGAGCACCGGTGAAGAAATAGCCACTTTTACAGGCCACGCGGATTACGTTTCAGCCGTAGCGTTTTCACCGGATACCAAAACTCTCGCGACGGGCAGTTACGATCATACGGCGCGACTTTGGAATATTGGCTCGAAGGACTCACGCGTTCTCAGCGGCCATCGCGGGGCTGTTATAGCCGTGTCGTTCAGCCCGGACGGAACGCTCCTCGCCACGGGCAGTCTCGATTCAACCATCATCCTTTGGCGGATCAAAACCGCGCGGCCCTACGCGACTCTGCGTGGCCACAAATCCTGGGTCAACTCACTCGCTTTCACTTCGGAGGGCGGGGCTGGGATGGCGCTCGTTTCCGGCAGTTCGGATGGAACTGTGAAAACATGGAACGTGAAAAAACATAAACTCGATCAGTCGATCGAGGCGACGAATACGGAAATCCGAGCAATCGCCGTTTCGGCGGATGGGCAGAGCATCGCGGCCGGTTTGCGCTACGGTGCCGTTAAACTGTTCCTCAAGGGCAAGGAGGCTCTTTCCTTCAAAGCGCACGATGGCGACGTTTGGTCCCTCGCTTTCACGCCCGACGGCAAAACGCTGATTTCGGGCGGCGGCGACTGGAACAAACCCGGCCAGGTCAAACTCTGGAACGCTCAAACGGGACAACTGCTTTCAACTCTTCCGAACACCGGCGAAGTCCTGAGCGTCGGTTGCTCTCTCGCCGGCAATTGGATCGCCAGTGGCACGTGGGACAAGACCCTGACGGTGGGGCGAACCAACGAGTGAGTTCCTGGCAATCTCTCGGAATCACCTGCCGCATCGACTCACCTACAACCTCACGGATGCGATAGCCAAAAGAAGCCGTCTTGAATCTTGAAATGGTTGAAAAACTAACCGCATTCCGGCCACACCACATTCGGCCATTCTCAACACCGTAGCACCATAGAGATTCCCGTCGTGTCCGCCCTTTTCGCATCTTTTGATTGGATCGGGATTCAGAACGATTCGCGTCATTGCGGAAGAATCAAATCCGCGCCGCCCTCGGCGTTGACTGGCGTGTCAGGTGGGATAGAATTTGGAAGATTTTTCCAAAGGATGGTGGATATTATTGCAACGATTCTTTCCTCAAAGCAAAAGGAATTCACACTGCCTTCAACTTCATGATGTCCGGGTGCAGCGCGCCAAAACGCGGCAACAAAAAAGCCCCTCTCGGAAATGCGTTTGACTCAATGTTTACAGCGG